>CADBNP010000170.1 GCA_902796095.1 uncultured Aeromonadales bacterium
TATTCCGAACGAAGAAATTAGAGAATGCTTTAAAACCAAAATTATGGATTTCTTCAGCAGCAACCAGAAAATGAAGGAATACACGGAAGGCTTCGTAAAAGGTCTGTTCATCGGTGACAGTGAAATGGTAGAGAACAGTCTGAACGAACTGCTGTCAAAATATGTATCAGTAAGAGATTTCTCAACAAAAGCTCCGAAGGAGAATTACTATCACGGATTTGTGAACGGACTGCTTGTAAACGGAGCATCACTGATTAAGGAACAGAAGTCCAATTTTGAATCCGGGAACGGCTACGTTGATCTGATAATAAAATCAAAGGGGACAACCGGAAACATTGTTATCATGGAGTTAAAGCAGACTTCAGATGAAGAAGTTGACAAGGGGAAGATGGCTGTGGAGGCGGTTGATCAGATAATCCGGAAAAAGTATGCGGATGCTTATATCAGCAGAACTGATACCAAGGCTGTTCTGATATACGGAATATGCTTCTGTAAAAAGGAATGTTCTGTTGCAGGCAAAAAGCTGAAATAGGAATTAAATACGGTTTTCATGTACTGATCCTGTTACATGATCAGACTGACAGCACTGGAACTGCTACGATCATGGCAGCTTCTCCCTGAGTTTGAAGGCTGCGATGCCACTCACCGGTTCTGGTACTCAGTCATACATGCGGAAAAAGTATTCTGCAAAACTGTTTATCCGGTGTATTAATGAGAAAAACTCTGTATTTCTACAGAGTCAATCTGATTTGGATTTTTTATGTTTGTTTTATTTTGACTGAACAGTCAAATCTTCAGAGAAATCAGCCATCAGAACGCGATCGCCGTTAATCTGATAGGTAAAGGTGACATTGTTCTCGTGACAGGTATATGCGGCGGTTCCGCCAAGCAGTGCAAAACCTGTGAGAATTAAAATGTAAAATTTTTTCATGTATAACCTCTGTTATGCTGAGTTTGTCAGTAATAAACATGTAGTAACATGCTTTTATCTTGAAGCCGTAAACGGCAGATAAAAATATTTTACGCTCCTTATCCTCTGTATTTTAAGGTATGGTTACTTTTTAGTCAATTGTAATTTTAACTGTTTTAAGATTATGTTTTGTCTGATGATTACATCTGGTTATTTATCTGAAAAATGTATTATTTTGCAGTCCGGACTGCAGGGAGTTTTATGTCGGGAAATGTACTGATAGCCATGGATTCTTTCAAGGGATCCATAACTGGCAATGAGGCCGGCAGGATTATAGCCGAAAGTTTCGAAACCTGTCTTCCTGCCAGCAGGATCAGCAGGATCCTGCTGGCCGACGGCGGAGAGGGATCACTTGCAGCTCTTGAAGCTGTAACGGATGATATGATGACTTTTTCAGTTGATTCATATGATCCAGCGGGGGATCCTGTCGTTTCACTCATCGGGTACTGTGACAGGCGGCGGGAGGCGTTTATCGAAATCGCGCAGACAGATGCTCTTCCCATGGTTGACGTAAAAAAAAGGAATCTTCTTGAAATGTCATCCTCGGGTGTCGGTATTCTTGTGAAAAAGGCTCTTGATCTCGGAGCTGAAAAAATCAATCTGTTTCTCGGCGGATCTGCAACTGTCGATGCCGGTGCAGGTATGCTGCAGGAGCTAGGTGCTGTTTTTCTGTCAGACGGGCACAAACTTGAATACCGGGGATCTGCCAGAACAGTTATGGAGGCGGATGCAGCTGATTTTTCCAGTCTGGATCCTCGGATATCCTCAGTTGAATTTGTCGGCTACTGTGATGTGAGCAATCCTCTTGCCGGACCTGAGGGAGCTGCTCTTGTCTTCGGACCACAGAAGGGCGGAACGGAAGATATGCTGAAGCTGCTTGACAGAAAAATGGTTTCGTTTGCCGGACTGTATCCGGGAGCAGATCTGTCTCTTGCCGGAGGCGGTTCAGCAGGAGGACTCGGTTTTGCGGTTGCTTCTGCACTCGGGGGGAGACTGGCAAGCGGAAGTGAGTATTTTCTCGGGATCCAGGATATTGATCGGAAACTTGACGGTGCCGAACTGGTAATCACCGGCGAGGGCCGGATAGATCGTCAGACTCTTGACGGCAAGGGACCGGGAATGATAGCCCGCCTCGCCAGTCAAAAATGTGTTCCGGTTATAGGGATCTGCGGTTCCTATGAGTCTGATTTTGATGTGAGAAATTCATGCTTCACATCTGTCTTTTCAATTCTTCACGGATGCTGTACCCCGGATACGGCCATGACTCCAGAGACGGCGACCGCCAATCTGAGAAGTTTTTCTGAAAATCTGGCGTCCCTGCTTTCAGCCGTCAAAAAACTGTGATTTTCAGATTAAGTCTTCGCCGTTTTTCCGGCATTTTTCAAAGCTGAGATCTGCTGGAAGAGCGATTCTTCAGGAACCTGCACTGAGCTTTTCAGAAGTCTCTATTTCTTCAGTTTCTCAACCTGTCGGAATTCCCGGCAGGACATTGCAGGTTAAAAACAGGCCGGCATTTATCATCAGTGCCGTCTCCCCCCGACTGTTTCCTGTCCATTTACACGCCGTGAGCATTATGGCATGAATTATGAATATTATTCAGTCAGATGGCAGTTTATTTTTCAGGAGCAAATCATGACAGCAGCACCTACACTCGAATCCTTGCTGAATAAGATTATCACCCTTACTGATTCTCTGATTGCGGCGATTGATGAAAACAATATCCATGATGCCGAAAGGTATTATTCAGAGAGAGTTGAGTATATTGATCTTTTGAGCCGTATCAAGACCAGTGACGTTGCCGGACTTCCCAACTACGAGGTTTTCATAAGAAGTCTGGTCAGGTTCGATCAGAAGTTCAATCTCTGCGCATAGTTTACATAGTTAATTAAGTCTCTTTCCTACTTTCTGAAGGCGGTGCATGTTTCCCGTGTGCCGCTTTTTTGTCATTGCTTGCTGCCAGCAGTCAGTTTTTTCCGCATCCTGCAGCTACGGATCTGAAAACTGCGGTCATGACACCGGCTGATTCCCTGGCTCTTTTTTGAACGGAGAAAAATGGCTTGTGCATGATACGGTTTCCGGTCACATTACAGAAAAATCACCTTTGCTATAATCCCGTGACTGCGGTTTTGGCTTTTTCCGCCCCCTTCATCAGCTGAAAAGCCGAGAGCAGAGACTGACAGTACGTCCTGCGTATTTGAGTTCTGTTTTTTTAACTGTATTTTCTGCAATTACCATGAAACTTACGAAGATTGAAAACGCTGCGGCCCGCATGGGGATTACCTGCGGTCAGGTTATAGAGCTGCTTACCAAGAATGTTATTACTGACGGTGAAATAATAGACGAGGAAATATATATACCGTCCCAGTCGGTGGATTATATCAACAAGCACAGGGATCTTCTTTTCAATCTTCAGGAACTTTTCGGCGTCGATACAGTTTCCTGTGCTCTTAAGGTTACGCGTGATACTGTCAACAACTGGGTCAGACTGAAAAAAATATCAGCTGACAGAATCTACCAGAACAAGCCGTTTTTTTACCGTGAAACCATATTGTCGCTGCGGGACAGTCTGGAGAAGGAGGACAGCTCCAGACTTAAATCCAGAAGAAACAAGGTGTTTAAAGCCAAAAATGAATTTTATGAGCACTATCTTACAGCCTATTCTCCGAATGTTGAAAATATCAGCAGGCTGATTGGAATATTTGAAAAATGCACCAGCGAGTCAAACGCTCCGCTGCTTATATCTCTTGTGCTGGCTGAATGTGCTCTTCAGGTTATTAATCAGCGTCTTGGTCTGTGGATGTGCTCCCCCGCGGATCTGCTCAAAAACTATCTTGACGGCAAACTGGATCTTCTTACCATGAAACCTCTGATTGATGATCTGATTATCAGTCAGGAGCGGGCATGTGAGGCGGTAAACACATATCCGGAGCTGTTCCAGGTGGATTATTATTACGTCAAGAATGAGGATCTGCTCGGCTGTCTCTATCTGTCTCTCACCTCTCTTTCCTCCCGTAAAACCAGGGGGA
>CADBNP010000171.1 GCA_902796095.1 uncultured Aeromonadales bacterium
CTTTCTCCGGTACATCTGAAATGCTGAACTGCCTCAGCAGTTCGTCCAGACCCAGCTTTATATTGAATCTGTCTGCTATTTTCAGTGAGGTTTTCAGATCTGATGCCGGATCCTCAATGTACAAAACTGTATCTGTCGGGATTGAGGAAAGAAATTCCTCAGCAGTCCGCTCGTTCCACAGCATATTCGGATCAAGAATAAATTTTGAATCCGGGTTTCGATTAAGAAGACGGTGTACTGCTGATGATTCGCTGCTGCATGAATTTCTTCCGACCTTGAGCTTGAAGACAGGATTCTCTGTCCGTCTTTCAGCTTTTTTACGTGAGGTCTTAACTTTCATGTCAGAAAAAATTTTTTCAAAGGGAAAAATGTCAGGCGGTACCGTAAGGTTTTCCTGATCGTCATGTATACATACTGAGGGTATGCTGTGCCCGGTACTGCAGGTACAGCCATCGTCTTCATTCAGATACTGCTCCAAATCAGCGCTGTTTCCAATATACGTGTAGGAAGATTCCGGTGCTGCAGGTGCAATGTCTCTATCAAGAAAGGAAAGTGCCAGGGCGACAGAAGGATATTCAGGATTAAATCCCGAACTTATGACATCTTCAAGAGTTTCTCCGGAAAAGCCGGGCAGAGGTGAGCATTCTCCCCATGAACCGTTTTTGAAAAAATACAAACCTTCACGAAAGGTTACGGTTTTATCGTGCAGGGTAGCGGGGTGTTTCAACTGCTGTCTGAATCTGAAAATTTTCATTTTGAAAAACTGTTCTGTTGTCCGAAAGGCTGGTTCTCACAGAAACGTCACTTTGCGGATGGGTGGAGAGCCTGCCATGCTGCCGGCTTAAGCTGCACTGCAGGTTGCAGAAAAGTTGTCGTTGACTGTAGCAGCAGCGACAACGATGCCAATGCTGATACCGATACCAATACGATAACGGTATTGTTACCTGTACAGGTGCTGATGCCTATGCAGAATCTTTTATGCGGCTTAAGGGTTGCGTTTGAATTTTGAAAAATCAGGCATTCTTTTTTCGTTGAATGCGTTCCGTCCCTCCTGACCCTCTTCAGTCATGTAGAAGAGCATGGTTGCATTTCCGGCAAGCTCCTGAAGACCGGCCTGACCGTCGCAGTCCGCATTGAGTGCTGCCTTCATGCACCTTATGGCCATCGGACTGTTGAGAAGAATTTCACGGCACCAGCGGACAGTTTCCTTTTCAAGATCTTTAAGCGGAACAACAGTGTTTACAAGTCCCATTTCCAGAGCCTTTGCTGCATCATACATTCTGCACAGGAACCATATTTCCCGAGCTTTTTTCTGACCTACAATTCTTGCCATGTAGGCGGCACCGTATCCTCCGTCAAATGAGCCGACTCTCGGTCCGGTCTGGCCGAATTTTGCATTGTCTGCTGCAATGGTCAGATCACACATAAGATGAAGTACGTGTCCGCCTCCCACGGCATATCCGGCAACCATGGCGATAACGGGTTTCGGACATGTTCTGATCAGTCTCTGGAGTTCAAGAACATTCAGGTGATGAGTACCCTTTTCGTCCCTGTATCCGCAGTAATCTCCGCGAATTTTTTGATCTCCTCCTGAACAGAAGGCCAGATCTCCGGCACCTGTCAGAATAATTACTCCTATTTTTTCGTCATAGTGGGCGTCATTGACGGCATCAATCATTTCCATTACCGTCTGGGGTCTGAAGGCATTTCTGACTTCCGGACGGTTGATGGTGATTTTTGCAATTCCTTCGGGCGATTTGACGTACAGTATGTCTTTGTACTGCTTGTCTGTTTCAATCCATTCCACCGGCTCATAGAGTTTTTCTTCTGAAATCTGAAGCATTCTGTAAATTCCTTATAAGTTAAAAAAATGGCAGACGTCATTATTCAGTGACGTATGTCTGTTACATTAGTTGCTGTTCCTGAGGTACCTGTAAATTTCTCCGGTAAACAGGCTTAAAACTTCCTTCTTGATTTCGGCATCCCTCAGTAGCAGTGAGTAAAAAGCTCTGTTTTCATCCATTCCGTCCAGAAGTGCCTCATCAACATGATCAAAGTAGCTGAGCTCAAAATCTTTC
>CADBNP010000172.1 GCA_902796095.1 uncultured Aeromonadales bacterium
AACAGACACACTTCAGAATACATTCCTTCACGATTCTGGTTGAATGCAATAGTGTTCAATGTATCATTATTGCAATGATAATCAGTCCACCGACTGACGACAGTGTTAAAATAAGACTGTGTTTTGATTTTCTAATCGTAGGATTTATGAAATCTCTTTTAGGTTTGATTTTTGCAGTTGCTTCCCTTGCTGGTGCCGATGCAGCTCTTGCCGGTATGGATACTGGTACTCTTGATTCAGCCTCCAGTGCTCTTTCTTCCACCAAGGACAAGGTTGACAGCGCAAAGCAGGTCACATCAGCTGCCGGTCTTGTTTCTGACAAGGCAGCTTCAGCAGACTCGGCTCTTGGCAGTGCATCATCAGCTCTTGGCGGTGCAAAGGACAAGGTTGACAGTGCAAGAACAGCTGTTGATACAGCAAACAAGGTAAATGCAGCCAAGGATGCCCTGACAGGCGGTGCTTCAGGAACTTCCGGTACATCATCTCTTCTGGATGCCGGTGTTGACAGTGTAAAGGCCAAAGCAGAGGAAAAAGCCAAGGAAAAGGCAAGAGAGAAGGTAATGGAGCAGACTACTGATGCTGCCAAGAGTCTTCTGAACTGACAGTTTTTTTTAACCATGATTTGCTGACCTGATCCGTGATGAGCGGATCGGGTTTTCTTTTTTCTGTAGCTGAAAAGTTTGATGTTCCGGCATTACCTCAGGCAGTTTCGGTTATGACAGTTAAATGTCTGTGCAGATCAGAAGCATTAGATTTTGGGTAAGACCGGGTGAAGGTTACAGGAGAACAGACCGGAGGACAGTGCGGCTTGAGAGGGTAAAAAAAATGCTCCTTAAATGCACTTAAGGAGCTTGCATATGCAATTTGCAAAAGGAATATTAAGACTAACAAATCAAATATGTGATCATTATAACAAATTTCCGATAAAATGCAATATAGATCACAAATTTTTATTAACTGTTTTTTGAGTCCTGCGTTTTTGCCCCTATCTACTGTGGTATGGCAGCCGTTGTTATGTCTTCTGCTCATCCGAGCAGCTGTTTCTGAATGATTTGAAGTGTCATCCTGCAGGCTGCTGCAGGATGTGCCGTCTGCGGTGCCCGCAGACAGGTATGGCACATGTTTTTTAATTTTGTGATCTTCGTGGAGTTTTTATCACTTTTGCGGTAAAATCGGCGTGCCCGTTGGAGTTGACAGCTGATGCATCTTAAAGATTTTGATTTTGAACTGCCTAAAGAGCTTATTGCTCAGTACCCTTGCAGGGATCGTACATCCTGCAGGCTTTTGTGCCTTGACGGAAATACAGGCGGTTTGACTGATACGACTTTTGTCAGCCTTATTGACTGCCTGAATCCAGGTGATCTGATGGTTTTTAACGATACCAGAGTCATACCGGCCCGCATATTCGGCAACAAGGCTACCGGTGGCGCGGTTGAACTGCTGGTGGAGCGGATGATTTCAACTACGGACATCCTTGCCCATATACGATCCTCAAGATCACCGAAGCCCGGCTCCCGTCTTGTCTTCTCCGGCGGTTATGAGGCAACGGTTACAGGACGGCAGGATGATCTTTTTGAAGTGAGTTTCGCCGGAGCAGGGAAATCAGTGCTGGAGATCCTTGATCTTATAGGGCATGTTCCTCTCCCTCCTTATATCGAGCGTCCGGATCAGGATGCGGATCGTGATGATTATCAGACGGTATACGGAAAGGTTCCGGGAGCGGTGGCTGCTCCTACTGCCGGACTTCATTTTGATCTGCCGTTCATGAACAGGATCAGAGAAAAGGGAATCAGGACGGCGTTTGTAACTCTGCATGTGGGAGCGGGAACTTTTCAGCCGGTGAAGACCGAAAACATTGAGGAGCATCATATGCATTCCGAATATGCCTGCATGCCTGAGGAAACTGCTCAGATGATCCGTGAAACAAAGGCTGCCGGCGGAAGGATCGTGGCTGTGGGTACTACTTCGGTTCGGACTCTTGAAAGCGCCGCGGCAAAATACGGAAGCATTGAGAACCTGAAGGCCTACAGTGACTTTACTGATATCTTTATTTATCCCGGCTACAGGTACAGAGTGACAGACGCACTGGTGACAAACTTTCATCTGCCGCAGTCGACTCTGATTATGCTTGTCTCGGCATTTGCGGGATACAGGCATACCATGGATGCATACAAACATGCCGTTGACTCCAAGTACCGTTTCTTCAGCTACGGTGATGCCATGTTTATCACGCGAAAGGATACACCAGATGAAATTTAATCTCCTCGGCAGAAGCGGCAATGCGAGACGCGGATGTCTTGAATTCCATCGCGGAACAGTACAGACTCCGGCTTTTATGCCTGTAGGCACTCTTGGAACGGTAAAGGGACTCTCTCCTGAGGAGGTTGAGGGCATTCATGCCGAGATTCTGCTGGGAAATACTTTCCATCTCTGGCTCCGTCCAGGAACTGAGGTAATCAAGGCTCATGGCGATCTCCACGATTTCATGAACTGGAATCGTCCCATTCTTACGGATTCCGGCGGTTTTCAGGTGTTCAGCCTGGGCAAAATCAGAAAGATCACGGAGGAGGGTGTTCACTTCAGACATCCTATAAACGGATCTCCTATTTTTCTTTCTCCGGAAATTTCCATGCAGATCCAGTTTGATCTGGGATCTGATATTGTAATGAGCTTTGATGAATGCACTCCGTACCCCGCCACTGAGGATTATGCTTCAAAGTCCATGGAGCTTTCCATGCGCTGGGCCAGAAGATCCCGTGATGAGTTTGATCGTCTTGAAAATCCGAACGCACTTTTCGGTATTGTGCAGGGCGGCGTATTTGAGAGATTAAGACGGGAATCCGTGGACAGGCTTCTTGATATCGGTTTTGACGGCTATGCCGTCGGCGGTCTTGCCGTTGGTGAGCCGCAGGAGGAGAGGGAGCGCATACTTGATTTCACTCTGGGACTTCTGCCCCAGGATAAGCCCAGATATCTGATGGGAGTAGGGCGTCCCGAGGATATCGTTGAGGGAGTGAGACGCGGTGTTGACATGTTTGACTGTGTGATGCCGACCCGTAATGCTCGCAATGCTCATCTTTTTACAAAATCCGGGGTTCTCAGACTGAGAAACGCCAGATATGCAATGGATACAACTCCGGTTGATGCGGAATGCGGCTGTTATACCTGCAGAAACTATTCCAGAGCCTATCTCCATCATCTGGACAAGTGCAATGAAATATTAGGTGATCGTCTCAATACCATCCATAATCTCTACTACTATGAGGAGCTTATGGCTGATATCAGAGCATCAATCGAGAACGGCACCTTTGAGGATTTTGTTGCTGATTTTTATCATGGACTCGGGCGTGATGTACCCGCGCTTTAGTTTTTTATTTTGATTTTTTAGAGGTTAAATTATGGATCTATTTTCTGTAGCATACGCCGCAGAAGGGACTGCACCGCAGCCTCAGGAGGCTAACTGGTCTATGCTTATCATCATGGTGGTTATTTTTATTGCCATGATGTACTTTGTCACCATTAAGCCTAACAAAAAGGCAATGAAACAGAAGGAGGAACTTTTAAGCAAGGTTACCGTGGGGGACGAAATCATGCTGCGTTCCGGAATGTGCGGAGTTGTAAAGGAATATAAGGCAGACAGCGATTATGTTGTTGTTGAAATCAGCAGCAATACCCCTGTTACCTTTGCCAAGGACGCCATAGTTCATATTTTGCCCAAGGGTACAATCAGCGCACTGAAGTAGTGGAGGTTTCAGGTGAATAGATTTCCGTTATGGAAAAACCTGTTTATTATCGTAGTTATCATACTTTCTGCGATATATGCAGTTCCCAATCTGTTCGGAGAAGATCCGGCAGTACAGATTTCCGGAAAGAAAGGTGTCGAGGTAACACAGGATGTTGCCGACAGCATCGGGAAGGCACTCAGCGATGCCTCAATTCCGGTAAAGGAGCTTGAGCTGGAGAAAGGTCAGCTCCTTGTCCGTCTTGACAATGAAGAGAATCAGATGAAGGCTCAGAGTCTGATAGCATCGGAGCTTGGTGAAGACTATTCCGTTGCCATCAACCTGGCTCCTTCCACACCAAAGTTTCTGACAGCCATCGGAGCTACTCCTCTCAAACTTGGTCTTGATCTTCGCGGCGGTGTTCATTTCCTTGAGGAAATTGACATGAAAACAGCCATGGACAAGGCATATCAGCAGCTGGTACAGGATCTGCGCTCAGTGCTGCGGGATGCGAAAATCAGAGGCGGTTCAGTACGCCTGGGCGAGGACATGGTCAAAGTATCCTTTGCAAAGGAAGCTGACAGAGATGCCGCCATAGATGTGTTCAAGACCAAGGTTGCAGGCGTTACCTTCAACGGTGCCGTGGACGGCGACAAGTATGTGGTAGAGGTTGCTTTTAACCGTGACCGCATCCAGGAGCTCAAGACCATGGCTGTTGATCAGAACATCAACATTATCCGAAACCGTGTCAACGAGCTTGGCGTTGCTGAGCCGCTGGTTCAGCGTCAGGGCAGCGACCGCATTGTAATTGAACTTCCAGGTATTCAGGATACCGCCCGTGCAAAGGAAATTCTCGGTGCCACGGCTACTCTTGAATTCAGACTGGTGGACAAGTCAGCCGATATCCAGTCGGCGGCTGAAGCTTCCGTCGGCGCGGATGTGGAGGTTCTTCCTACGGCAGACGGCCGTACGGCTGTTCTTGACAAGCATGTGATCCTTACAGGTGAGCATATAACCGATGCGAATTCCGGTTTTGACGAGTACGGACGTCCCCAGGTTAATATCAAGCTTGACAGTGAGGGCGGCAGCAGAATGTCGAACTTTACCCGGGATCATGTGGGTGCACTTATGGCTACGGTTTTCATCGAGCAGAAGGCTACCGACAAGACCAGACCCGACGGTTCAACCATTTTTGAAACCAAAAAGACTGTTGCCAATATGGCCACCATTCAGACGCAGCTTGGTTCAAGTTTCCGCATCACCGGTATAGACAATCCTACCGAGGCGCACAATCTGGCTCTGATCCTTCGGGCAGGTGCCCTTATTGCTCCAATCAAGATTGCAGAGGAACGTACTATCGGTCCGAGTCTCGGTCAGCAGAACATTGATTCCGGAATGAAGGCCATGATCTTCGGCATGGTAGCAGTGCTTATCTTCATGGCAATCTACTACAACGTGTTCGGCCTTATTGCCGATTTTGCTCTGATCTGCAATCTTCTGTTTCTGGTGGGTGTAATGTCAGTTATTCCGGGAGCTGTCATGACGCTGCCTGGTATTGCAGGTATCGTTCTTACCCTCGGCATGTCCATTGACGCAAATGTTCTGATATTTGAGCGCATTCGCGAAGAACTTAAGAAGGGAGCAAACGTTCAGGTGGCAATCAACGAAGGATACGGAAAGGCGTTTGTGACAATTCTTGACTCTAACCTGACCACGCTGGCAACAGCCCTTGTACTGTTTGCTGTCGGAACGGGTTCGGTGAAGGGATTTGCCCTGGTGCTTATGATTGGTATCGTATGCTCCCTGTTTACTGCCATTACAGTAAGCCGCGGCGTTGTCAATGCTATCTTCGGCGGTCGCAGTATCAAGAAGCTGCCTATATAAAAGGAGAAGAAGCGAATGTTAACATTAATAAATCCGAAGAAAACTATCAGGTTTATGCATGTCTCGGTACCGGCCATGATCCTGGCCTGTACTCTGGTTATTGCTTCGATTGTCTGTCTTTGTGTCAAGGGACTGAATTTCGGTCTTGATTTCACCGGCGGTACGGTTTTTTTTTTTTTTTTTGCCAGGGATGTTGATCTGGCTGATGTCAGAAAGGCCATTGACAAGGTTGGCGTGGATTCACCGGTGGTACAGCACTTCGGATCTTCAAAGATTGTCATGATCAGAATCAAGCCGATTGCTGATGCGGATCAGGACAAAACCACAACTCTGATATACAATGCCGTCTCCGGTATTCAGGAGGGCTCAAAGCTCAACCGTGTGGAGTTTGTCGGTCCTTCGGTAGGTTCAGAGCTTGTATCAAGCGGAATTATCGCCATCTGCCTGTCCATGCTGTGCATTCTGATATATGTGGGTGCACGCTTTGAATGGAGAATGGCAAGCTCTGCCATTGCAGCTCTTTTTCACGATACAATCATCACTCTCGGTCTGTTTTCGGTGCTGGAGTACGAGTTTGATCTGACGGTTCTTGCCGCTGTACTCACAATCATCGGTTACTCACTCAACGATACCATCGTTGTGTTTGACCGCATACGTGAGAATGCACGAATCGCACGCGATATGGACATGAAGGAGATTCTTGATGTTTCCATAACGGAAACCTTAAGCCGTACAATCATAACATCCGGAACAACCATGTTTACCGTGCTGGCTCTGCTGTTTGCCGGAGGTCCGATGATTTTCGGATTCTCCTTTGCCATGGCAATCGGTATTGTTGTCGGTACCTTCTCCTCTGTATATGTTGCATCAGCGCTCGCTCTGTTTTTCGGCATGAAGCGTGAGAATCTCGTTCCTCCGCCTCCTATCAAGAGAGACGAGGAAATCATCGAGGTTCTTGATGAGGACTGATACAGATGATCTGAAGGTGATTTGAACTTTGTGTTCAGTCTCTTCCAGCCAGTTTACTGATCAGTTAAAATCCGGTTCTCCTGACGGCGGATCGGATTTTTTATTTTTGCCGATCTCAGTTCTGAACAGTTTCTGGTGACATCAGTCCCGTTCACAGTGATAATGCTGATGTTTTTTCAGCAAATGGGTATGACATGAACAGAGTTCAGCTTTTATTACTTATCGGACTTCTTCCTTCTACTGTTTCCGCTCATGATCTGGAGCAGAGTTTTGCCGATGCTCTTGAATCATCAGATGATGCAGCTGTGAAGAGCATGATCGGGCTTCCTGCGGTTTTATGTACCTCCGGGAAATGGAAGTATGTGATTAAACGGGATGATCTCGCAGGGGTTAATCTGGATGATGTTATTTCGGATCGGAAAGAACTTCTTTCAGTACTCAGGGAAGAAAAGGCGGGAAATCCGTATTCAAATTTCCGATCAAATCCGGCTCACGGCGAACGTTTTTATCAGACCGCCGGTGAAAATATTTTTGTGGACGATGCCGGAATAAGCAGAATTATTCCGAGAGATTTCAGAAAATGTGCACCGCCAAAGATAAGCCTGTGTCCAAAAAAAGAAGACAATCAGCGTATTTCAGAGCTTGTTCATCTTTCCTTCATGCTCGGCATGAATCTTTTCGAACTGCCGCAGATGTCCGGACGCAGAAGTCTCGGTTATTTCAGCAATTCTGATCATAAAATCATTGGCTTTCGTCTGCCTTTTGCCACAGAGGACTTCATCAATGAAAATCTTCCAAGATCTCTCAATCAGATAACAATCAGTTATGATCCCGCGAGCTATTACGGAGCTCCGGGCTGGACTTTCAACAGGGGCAGGGGATATCTCATGATTATTCCTTCCGCACTGGCAGATCTTCCTGCCGTCAGGGGCTGTGACGGAGATCAGAAGGTCTGTGATTTCAGCAATCAGACTGCATTTCAGTATACTGATGAACTGTACGGATACAGCAGTGTGCTGTTTGCCCGTCAGGAAAAGAACGGCAGCTGCACGCTGGAAAAGTACTATATGAGAGATCTGTTTCCTGAAACTGTGGCTGTAAATGACAGATCCCTTTATCTGGAACTGGCGGAGAATGCACCTCACGGGGTTCCGAAGTATCAGATTGAGAACAGTACCTGGACTGATGCAAAGGATAAATCTGTCAGACTGAATTTTGACGGCAAAAAGGTAAAGCTCCATGTAAAAGGTCACAATTATATTTTTGAAAGCTTTTCCGCCATCGGTTCAGCCAGGTACTATGGAATTATCAATGATCCTGCAGGAAAAGGTCCGCTTCATGAGCATCATGTGTATTTTGTTCCTGAGAATGACGGATCAGCTTCCATGTCCGAAGCCACTGGTATTCTTATGCTTGTCATGAAAAACGGCTATATGGAGCAGGATTCTCTGATTTACCGTTTTGTGCCGGCAGGAAAATAACAGACTGCTGGATAGCATTCTTTCGGGAACAGAAGGCAGTTTTTGTTCCCGGAATGCAGTTGCGGTATCTGAAAATCTGCGATCTTCAGGTCTTCCTTACCGCATTTCTGTCTTCCTGTGAGATAATTTTCAAATTACTCATATCTCTGCTTCTTATTTTTATATCCTTATTAATCAATAAGTTATAACAGGGCAGGTTTTGTTTCCAGATATGTAGGGCAGGTTCGTGCAATAAAACCGGCAGAATATCTTTCCTTCCCTGAATTTTTAGATCACCGGCTTGTTCATTCCGAATTTTTTTCTGTACCGGCTCATTTCAGAAGAAATAAGCAGTGAAACAGGGACATATTTTTAAGGATTTTTCTACGGCGGAGCATCGCAGAAGTATGAACCGCAGGCTTTCGCACTGTTTCAGGACAGGCGTCATTTGTTAATCGCTGTTGATTGCTTTCTGATAGAGATCAATTTTATTTTGCATCTCCGGTTTTAATATCATCTGGTGTGGTAAAATTGCCTTGAATGTTTGTCTCCGGAGTATTCAATGATACCTTTAGCTCGTATAGGCGCCGTTTTTGCAGTTGTGGCAGCACTTGCCTCATGCGGTGCCGTTGCCGATCCTGTTTCTGTAAATTCCGCAGCTGCGGAAAATAAATTATCCCCGGACATGTTTCTGAATTCCGAGGAGCTGATTATTGTTAACGGTGTTAACAAGATCTTTCAGGATAATGTTGTGGGTCTTTCAAATGAAGTTGCTTCGGTTATTGACGGTCTCAATAAAAAATATCCTGAGTTTGTCACTGATCTTGTTGATTACAGTAAAAAACTTAATGAGCTGAGAAGCAAATCCCAAAACGGAATTGTTGATCCCGTTGCTGTCAGGGCGATAACAGATTCCTTTAAGAAAAAATATCCTGCTGAAGTGTATGTCGGAATTTTTGATTACGGCGTCCAGGCTTCCATGAATGTTCTGTCAGGCTACCTTACCTCTCTGTCGGATACTATTTCTCCGATGCTTAAAATCTGTTTTTTCATCAATGATGTCGTTCCGGAGGACGTGTCCAGAGAGTCAAAATTCAAACTTTACTACAGCTTTGCCATGGCCGCACGCCGGCTCTTTGATCTTAACTATTCCAATCAGATGCTTTCGTCGGCGGAGGATATACTTCTGCAGGGAGATCTTGCCGATGACGGACTTGCCCAGGGTATCTACATGACCAGGGCGATAAACAATTATTTTCTCGGAAACTATGCGACCTCCATCTCAATTTTCGAGAGTGCTCCTGAATACTATGACGAGAAGAATGACTGGTTTGTATACAACAAACTCAATCTGTACATTTCCTATCTCGCCCTTGACAAGGCACGTGCAGAGAAGGTGATAAAGGAGTTTCTTTCCCGGAATTATCCGGATGAAATCAGGAAATCCTGGGCTTACAGAATTATGCTTGCCCTTGACAGTTCACATCCGTCCGATCTTATTAAAAACGCCAGGGAGGGTGCGGCAAATGATCGTGAACTGGCGGAGCGCCTCTGCGAGGCTTACTACTATATCGGAATGAAGTATTACCATATGGGGGCTGTTAATACGGCAAAACTTTATTTTATCCTTTCCATGTCACAGAATGTTTATGAGTTTCTGGAGCATGAGTTCTCCGCCATGGCACTTCATTACTATTTCAAATATTAAGTTCCTGAAATGACTTCAGTATCGGAAAAATTATCGGATCACTCTGACGTGTCAGGTGATCTCTCATCGTTTTTTAACAATATCAGAATAGTTCTGGTGAGAACCTCTCATCCAGGCAATATTGGATCAGCGGCAAGAGCCATGAAAACCATGGGACTTTCAAGACTCTATCTCGTTAATCCGGAAGCCGGGATCAATGAAGAATCTGTTGCACTTTCAGCCGGAGCAAGCGATGTTCTTGAAAATGCCGTGATATGCTCGTCACTGGGAGAAGCACTTGCCGGCACGGATCTTTCCGTTGCGTCATCCGCCAGGAGAAGAAGCATAGAGCGGGAGCCAATGGATCCGAGAAATATGGGAGAGACTGTCGCCGGTTTTGTCAGAGAGGGGAGATGTGTTGCTGTCGTTTTCGGCTGCGAGCGGACAGGACTCACCAATGAGGAGATAGATCTTTGCGACTGTCATGTAACAATTGATGCTGATTCCGGATATTCCTCTCTCAATCTTGCCATGGCTGTGCAGGTGCTCTGCTATGAAATAAGAACTTCATGTATTGGTGTCTGCAAATCCGGAGCTGATGATTTTCCTGAACGGACAAGTCTCAGATTTCATGAAAAACAGGCTCTTGCCGACGGTATGGATCTTGAGGGTTTTTACCAGCACCTTTCATCCGTCCTTACAGAAACAGGTTTTCTTCATGAAAACAACAAAGGCGGGATCCTGAGAAAAATAAAAAGAATTTTCACCCGTCCCTATCTCACCAAGGATGATATAAATATTCTGCGGGGTATTCTTACCTCGGTAACCAGGACAATAAAAGAAACCAGAGATAATTTATGAACAATCCCGTTTATATGGATTATGCGGCTACAACTCCTGTTGATCCGCGTGTGGCTGAAAAAATGGCTGAGTGCCTCACCATGGACGGTGTATTCGGCAATCCGGCCTCCAAATCTCATTACTACGGGTGGATGGCTGCCGAGCTGGTAGACATTGCCCGCAGTCAGATAGCCGAACTAATCGGTGCTGATCACCGTGAAATCATTTTTACGTCAGGTGCCACTGAATCAGACAATACTGCAATAAAGGGAGCCGCTCTTGCTCTGTCTGATCGTGGAAATCACATTATTACAAGTTCCATAGAGCACAAGGCTGTTCTTGATACCTGCCGTTTTCTTGAAACACGTGGCTTTCAGGTAACATATCTGAAGCCGGACAGATCCGGAACCGTAACTCCGGCTCAGGTTGAGGAAGCCATAACTGATAAAACGGTTCTTGTCTCTCTTATGCATGTGAACAATGAACTTGGAACGGTAAATGATATTTCCGGTGTGTCTGAAGTCTGCAGAAGCCGGGGTATTCTGCTGCACAGTGATGCCGCCCAGAGTCTGGGCAAGGAAAAAATTTCAGTTTCAGAGCTTGGTGCCGACATGCTCTCGCTGTCGGCGCATAAGATATACGGCCCAAAGGGAATTGGAGCACTTTACATAAGGAAAAGCCCGGATGTGAAGCCGGTTCCTCTGATGCACGGCGGCGGTCATGAACGCGGTTTCAGATCAGGAACGCTGCCTACTCATCAGATTGCAGGTATGGGTGAGGCCTGCCGTATTCTTTCAGAGTGCGTTGAAGAGGAAACATCACGCATACGCGGTCTAAGGGATGAACTTCAGCGAAAACTTATGACTCTGCCCGGGG
>CADBNP010000173.1 GCA_902796095.1 uncultured Aeromonadales bacterium
GCTTCTTGTCAGCAGTCTCAAGCTGGCAGAAATCCGTGCTTTCAGAGAAATCAGCAATCTCACGTCAATGCTTCATCAGGAAAATCAGCAGCTTCAGAGTCTTTCTTTTTCAGATGCCCTGACCGGAATCATGAACCGCATGGCGCTGAGACGTGACTACGATACCTTTGACAACAGAGAGGTTACGGTAATAATGATTGATCTGGATGACTTCAAAACCATCAATGATACCCTGGGACATAAGGAAGGCGATCGGGTTCTCAGGGAAACAGGAACCATTCTTATCGAAACATTCGGCCGCAGCCACTGCTACCGCTACGGGGGCGATGAATTTATAGTTATCATGGCAGATGTTCCGGAAAGCAGATGTCGTGAAATGGTTGAAGAAATGATGAAAAAACGTCCCCGCATTTCACTGAACAGAAATGACGGCCTGGTCGAATATTCAGTTGGATATTCACATGAAACTATATCCGGAGGAAGGAAACTGAGAGATCTGTTCGCTGATGCCGATCAGAATATGTATAACAACAAAAGATCAAAGAAATAATAATCAGAGCAGCAACGGCGAACTTTCACAGAAAAAAAATCCGGCCTGCCGTCTGTCATTTTTGTCAGTTGACTGCACACGACATGACAATCAGCTTTGAAACCGCGGTATTCGTGCTTCAGCGGTCACCGCATTGCAACGGGTGGTTCAGTCTCCCAGTGTCTGCCCGTACATAACCATGTGTATCCCTGTGGCAACAAAAAATCCCCTGCATCTGCAGAGGATCATTTCAGAATCATCAGAATGGTTCCGACTGCTATTCGTCGATATCCTTGATGAAGATCTTGGAATTCCGGTTGTAGTTATACTTGCTTGCCTTCTTTTCCGGCAGATCATCCACCGAACCCTCAACAAATCCTCTTTCCAGGAAGAAATGGGCGGTGCTGGTAGTAAGAACAAACAATCTCCGGATCCCGCGACGCCTTGCCTCTTCTGTAGCCTTTTCCATCAGAATGTCGGCACGGTTCGAATTGCGGTAGTTCGGATGTATGGCAAGACATGCAAGCTCAGCCATCTGATTGTCAAAACAGTAGAGAGCTATGCTTCCGATAACCATGCCGTCACGCTTGATAATCATGTAATGCTCGATTTCAAGTTCCAGCTGTTCGCGCGGACGATGAACAAGAATTCCGGCCTGCTCAAGCGGTCTGATAAGATCCATAAGAGATCCGATATCATTAATGGTGGCTGGTACGCACTGCTCCGCACTTTCCTGAACGATCTGGGTTCCGATACCGTCACGGGTGAAAAGCTCCTGAATGAGGGCACCATCATCCACATGACTGACAAGATGAGAACGGGGCACTCCGGCCTTGCATGATGCTATGGCGGCTCTCAGATAACGTGCAGTTCCTGAGAAATTGTCCTCTCCCAGTTTCAGCAGATAAGCCTCGGCCTCCTCAAGGAAAAGTTCAGGAATGACAGTTTCATTATCATCAAGAACACCTCTGAAGGAACTGAAGGTAATGAATTTATCAGCCTTCAGCTCAATTGCAATGCGGCTGGCCAGATCCTCTGCGTTTACAGTAAAGTTTTCACCGGTAACAGATACGCAGACAGGAGAAATCAGAACCATGTTTCCTCTGTCCAGTTCATCCTTGATTTCACGCTTGTTGACACGGCGGACACTTCCAGAATGGCAGTAGTCAATACCGTCAACCACGCCTATTGGCTTGGCTGTAACAAAATTACCGCTGATTACGTTGATTTTCGATCCCTGCATCGGAGTATTGGTAAGTCCCATTGATAGACGGCCGGTGAGATCCAGTTGCATCATGCCGCAGACCTGTTTGATGATTTTGAAGGATTTATCATCTGCAATGCGAATATGTCTGTGGAATCTGCTTTCAATGCAGGCATCCTGAAGGGCTGTGTCTATCTGCGCCTTGGCACCGAAAACAAGCACAAGTTTAATTCCAAGACTCTGAAGGATGGCAATATCGCTGATAACCCCCTCCACATGGGAATCGAGAAGAGTATCACCTCCAAGAAGAATAACAAATGTTCTCCCTGCATGCATATTCACATACGGAGTACTGTGGCGAATTGCACTTATCAGTGATTCATCAAGTTGTCGAGCCATTTCTGTCCTTAAAAATAAAAACCGCAAACCGGCAGAGAAGATAAAAGTCAGCAATTTTTACAGCTTGCCGACACCATCACGTCTGAGGTAAACAGCCTCTTCGTTGTTTCAAGCAAAGTGTAAAAAAAACGTAATTCAAAATCAATAAATATTGTGACTAAAATCAAAATTTGAATTGCTTTTAATACCGGGGCGAAAATTACAAAGCAGAAACCTGCATCCCTTCGATGTTAATGACAGTAAAATGCCGGCTTTCTTCATGCCCTGTGTCTGCTTCGGCAGATGTCACACACAAAAAAAATGCCCTTGAAGGGCACTTTTCAAATCTTTCCGTAAACATTCTTTCCGGATTCTGTATCCGAAAAAAGCGGGGATCAAAAAAAACAGACTGCAGATTATTTTACTTCCCTGTCATTGACAGTAAAGGTTCCGTTTTTGAACACCATATGAAATTCATAAACCTGAGCTTCAGGATTCAGTATATAGTCCTTGATCTTTTCTGGCACCTCACCCAGAGCATACTGCTCCTTGGAGAAAATCGACTTGTCCAGTTTCAAATCTGCCGTGACTGTTATTCCTGCCATGGCCTTGTTCATGTCAGATCCGTCAAAATCAGGATTAACTGTCAGTACACTGTTGAAACTGACGGCTGCACCGTTCAGCGTTGTATTAATATTCAGAAAAGCATTGGTATCCTTCTGAACAGCTGATATTGAAGGCTGCATCAAAGCGTCTGCTTTATTTCCGGCAATGCACATCATGGAAGGAATGATGCTGAGATGATCATCTTCTGCGACATTGCAGAATTTTGACAGTCCGACAGTATTGAGATTTTTGAAGCCAAATTCAATACTGTTGCCTGTTACATCAAATTCAGCCCTGTCGAAAAGATAGAACCTGTCAAGAGAGGCTCTGAAAGACATATCCAGGTTATCCTTTCTGCCGGACGCATTGGAAACAAATCCGTAATCAATGTTAAGTCCCTCAATATTCAGTTTATCCTTGCGCTCTGCTACTTCAAATTTATCAAGGTGGGCGGTTAAGCCGAATTTTTCCTTCGATGTCTCCGAGGCAAACTTCAGTCCTTTGATATCAAAGACATCAGTGTCCATAATTCTTGCCAGATTGACATACTCGGACTGCAGAGACAGCTCATAACCAAGATCCGCACTCTGTCTGAAGGCAGCCATGACAGGATTGTCTGAAAGCGGATCATAGTTCTCGCTGTCACTGTCAGAACTCAGACACTTGAAAAAATCTGTAAAGCCGAAGCCGGCAGGATCCTGACCACATTTTGCAGCGGCATGGGACAGATCAATATTCTTAATATTGAATGCGAACTGGGTACCGTTAATTCCCCAGGCTTTTCCTGATTCGACATCGGAATACCTGTCTATACCGATCCTGAAGCCGATATCGTAGTTTGCCGGCTTCATATCTGCCGACGGCACGGAACCGATTTTATGAAAGTAGTTGTCAAGCTCAAGAGAACCTTCTTCGTGAGCAAGTCTGAAATTCTTTATATTGAAATTGAAGGCGAAATTCTGCGGACGCTTTTCCACAAATGCAGACGCGTCAGACAGAAGAAACTTGGCTTCAGGATTTGCCAGTTCCGGCAGTTTGAAACTTACCTCAAAATCATTTAATGTTTTTGAAACATTGGAAAGCTTATAATCAAGCTGCACCGGCTTCCACTTAAACCCGCTTAGTTCTCCCTCCTTCACCGAAAATACTGATTCAGCAGTATCAGAGGCAATATTAACGCTGTGCTTTGATGTGTTAAGAAACTCCTTTGCAAGAGGAGTGAAGGACTCACCCAGCCCCAGATCCTCAAAGAATACGTCATTTATGGAAAAGGAAGAGTTAACCTTTCCAATCTCATAACTGTTAGTCATGGTGACGGTGTAGAATTCCTCATCATCTTCTTCAAATGCGGAATATTTGAACACATCAGTAGTATCATTAACGTTTTCATCATCATAGGATTTCAGAGTAAGAGTCGAACCCAGACTGGCCAGATTCTCCTGCGTGGCAGCGAGCATTTTATTGCGCAGAGCATGATAGTACCGCTTTGTGGCGTCCAGGGAGTTGACTTCCGCCGGGTTTACACTGGCGAGATACGCAAGCTCATCATCAGTAACAAGTTTTTCTCTTGCAGCAGCAGCCGTTCCGGCAGATTCAGGTTTGTCCGACTGTACTTCTCCTGTTCCCTGGGATGTATTCTGCTGCTCTCCTCCCTGGTTTGAAGCAGTTTCAGTTCCGGATGGAGTCGTAACATTTGTTTCGGCTGAAGTCTGGGTATTTGAACCGCCTCCAACTCCGTTAAGGACGGCAGCCAGTTTATCCTTGTCAACTTCAACTCTTGCGTATATGTCAATGTTTCCCTTTTCATTAGTCTGAGAAGATACGACCTGTGTTCCGGAAACATAGTCATCAATTTTCAGAATAACAAGATTTCTGATCTCCTTCGTATGCTCCTGCAGGAATTTCTCTCCCTTGATTTCAATCATTGCCATTCTCACGGCATTGATATTCGCCTTCTGTATTGCAATATCCTCTGTTTTTCCTGAGGCGGGAACATCAACGCTGACAGCCATGGCACTGGCAGGAAGCAGAACAGAAATCAGAAGAGAAAGGTAAGTTTTCTTAAACATATTTGAAATCCCGGTTAATTATCGCACCCAAACACAAATTCCGAAAAAACAGCAGAATCATAAAGGAAATCTTTCCCGGATACATGATGAAGCATCAGAAACTGCTGTACGTATAAAATCATTGCAGTCTGAAAATTTTTCCAGCCGCTGCTATTTTTACATACATTCCCCGGCATCCGGATTCATTTTCTGCTCAGATCCCGCAAAGGAACAGAAAATCAGAACAGGACAGAAGACTCCGTAACTGATAAAAATGCTTAATGTGCAAAAATACAAAATCAGATCATACCAGTTCATTTTCCCGTCAGTTCCATAATCAAAAGGCATATGAGAAACAGATCGGAAAAAACTGAGAAGTATTCAGCACAGTTAAAAGGTTAGCAAATAATAGGCATTCAAAGTATATGCTACATCATAAATTCATCAAATAACGAAAGTTCCCGGTCTTATCCTTTATAGATTCAGGTTCTTCGTGACTGCGGACATCAGTCAGACTGAGCAGCCGCCCTGTGCATATTATCTCATTTCGATGCGGCAGAATCACTGTCTGATCCGCATCGTCTGACTGCCCTTCTGAAAATTATGCCACATCCGCCGTATTTTCAGGATCGCGGAAACAGAAAGATATTGAAGTAAACTTCAGCTGACGGCATTATGTTCCTGAAAGCAGGGTTCATAACTTAAACCGGCAGGAATACAATTGGCAACAAAAATCAACAGATGCGGCAGCTCCTCCGCCACTCTCATCAATCAGTCTCTGCCCTCGCCGCAGTACATGCATGATCCGACAGGCAGAACACTTTTAGAGAAATACCATGTTCTTCACAAACTTGACGTCCAGTCGGGTGAAGCGGATCTCTACCTCTGCAACTGCGAAGGATCTGACGATCCTGCTGTTGCAAAAATATACAAACGCAGAAACTCAATCAAGCAGGATGTTCTCAGAACTCTGCTCTCATTGAAATCGCAATTCATAGCCCCGGTTCTCGCCTGCGGCGAATACGAGGGATGCACCGTCACCGTTATGCCCTATTTTAAAAACGGCAGCCTTAAGGGACACAGATTCGATTCAGAAACTCTGAAAAGAATGGTTATTCCCTGCGTGGGCAACGGTCTTCACTATCTCCATAAATCTGGGATCTTCCACCGGGATCTGAAACCCTCAAATCTCATGTTTTCAGACGACAGATCCCGTGTGCTGATTACCGATTTCGGCATCAGTTCACTGACTCGGCAGAACCAGTCTGTGATAGTCACATCCACCGGACTCTCCCCTGAATACGCAGCTCCGGAAACCTTCAGCAGCATATTTCTGAAGGAGTCAGACTATTACTCACTCGGCATTACGCTGTATGAACTCTATACCGGGCATACACCATTTTCATCAGGAGAATTTTCCGAACAGGAACTTGTTTCCATGGCGTCTATCGGAAGCATTCCGTTTCCTGAAGATTTTCCTTCAGATCTTGAAACTCTGATCAAAGGTCTGACCTACAAGGATCTCACCTACAGAAACAGCCCGGACAATCCAAACCGGCGCTGGTCCTGGACTGAACTGAAAAAATGGTGCAGAAACGAGTATCTGCCGATTCCTGGTGAAAATGCAGGCTCCCGGATCCATGTCAGCGCTTCAGGCCTGCAAAATTCTGCTTCTGTTAAAGATGCTGACACCAGTCGGGAGATCTCTCTTCCGGAAGCCGGAGCATTCAGAATGCCGGTAGTAATAATGGGAGCAGACGGAAATCAGCACCAGGCTGCAGATCTGAAAGCTCTTGTGAATCTGCTGGTCTCGGAATGGGAAGCCGGAAAAAAAATTGTGGAAGGAAAAATCTTATCGGAGCACCTGCGGAACAACAGCTGCCTTGCTGCAGCGGGACTGGTGGTCAACTTTGAAAATATGCAGGTTGATGATGAAAATTATTCAGCACTGCTGACTGCTCTGCAGCTGTTTTACGGCGGTTCTGATTTTTTCTGGAAAGGCCGGAGATACCCCTCCACGCTTTACGGCCTGTCAGCAGATCTGACTGAAAAATTCTTTCCGGCAGCAGAAGGATTTTCCGCCACGGTAAAATCAGCAGAAAATAAAAACATCAGTGAAAATAAATATATCAGAGATCTCTTCAATGCAGTCATCGCCTATCTTGAAATTTTTAAACGAAAGGACGAAGCAGAAATTCTTAAAGAATTTCTTCATACTGCTGATTACAGCAGATATGATGCAAAAACAATGATCCTGGCTCTGGCTTCCTTTGCAGATCCTGCTCTTCCAATCATACTTCGGAAGCAGAGATTCTCAGATATTCAGGAATTTGCCCGAAGCATCGAGTGCCTCAGGAAAGACGATGCCCTGTTCTGCATGTTCATAAATGAAAATGCTGAATGTGTTCTTCGCTACAGCCGATGCCTTAATTCTGAGATATCGGCCTTTATGAAAAGAACCTACAGTGAATGGCATGAATTTGTAATCAGTCACGAACAAAATCTGTGGAAAACGGGAAATTTGAAAAGAACAGTAAAACAGCCCGCCCTCAATCCC
>CADBNP010000174.1 GCA_902796095.1 uncultured Aeromonadales bacterium
GACACGGTAACCATGGCCGACTGAATCAGCTTGCCCTGGTAATTAACCTGGGGACGCTGGATGCCTGTAATAATCCTTGTGCCCGGTGCCAGGGACTCGTCATCATCAAAGTTGGCAATAAGGTTCATGCCATCCACATACGGTTTGTTCATAAGATCCACAAACTCGTATCCGGCATTCATGAAACTGTCCTTGATGCGGCCCAGACTTCTTTTAAGCTGCTTGTAACCTCTGGTGTCCGGACTCATTCTGGAAAGATTCAGTTCAAATTTAGAAATTTCATTTGCCAGCTGAAGATAAAAATCATGAGAAACTTCCTCATCCATCAGATGACTTACATCATCTGCCAGCAGCTGACATTTGGAAAACAGTTCCAGCTGAGACTCCTCAATGTGTTCTGAGCGGCTGCTGATGCTGTTAAGCAGTTCAGTAAGGTCGGATAGTTCATTCTCAAGAGCTGACACTCTGACATCAGAATCATCCGATCTGATTTTTAAACTGTCCAGCTGATCGGCGCGGGCTGATTCGGAAATAATTTTTTTCAGACTCTCATTCTCCGCCTTCAGATTCCGGATCACTGTTTCAGCGGAATCCATTCGCTCGGCCAGTACCACATACCTCTTGTTCTCAAGAGTTTTATTAAAAAAATTTTTTTCCGGTGACAAATGTCCGGATATAGATACATGAGTACTTTTTCTGGTTGCCATGGCAGAGTGCATGTTACCTGGTGTTTTCTCATCAGCTGAGGTTCCATGCTGTTCTGACAGCCGTCGCAGAACTCTGAAAAACCATATGCCAAGGAAAAGGTTTACCATGACAGACAGAGCTGTTAAAAGAAAAAGGTATGGCAAAAAGTCAAAATCAGGTGTCATAAATCAAATAACAAACATATTTATTCTGTAAGCTGAGCTACAGAGAAATTTCTAAATAAAAATACAGGATCCTGAAAAAAAATGGATCCCTGTTCCTGCTGAATCAAAAGTGCAGAATCCGAAACAATGATTTTATTTCTTCTTTTTCTTTTTCTTATTGCTGTTATTTCTGCCGTTCTGAGCCTTTTTTCTTCTTTTTTTCTTTGGCCCTGAACTCCCGGAATGGTTCCATTCTGTCTTATTAAGTTCCTCCGGATCAAAATCAAAGTCGTCATCAAAGTCATCAAAATCATCATCACTGTCATCATCATGAGGCAGGTACTTTAAATATTTTAAAAGAGTCTTTAACAGGAAAGGATCATCACCTGATTTTGATATAGATTCATGTCTTGAATGGATATAATCCTTGAAAATGTTAGAAAAATCATCGCATTCAGCAAGATATTGAATTTTATTCTCATGATCAGAGAGCAATTTCAGTCTGTCAATTATGTCATTCATTTCATAGCTGAAGTCTTTTCTTCTAAACATATCAAGGTATGCCTTTCTCTGAACATAGAATTCCAGCAGTTCAGGATTAAAACGATCCTTAAATCTTTTGGAATAGCATCTTTCAATTTCATTGTTTAATGATTTTAACTCTTTCGAAAATTCCTGATTACGAAGTTTGAAAATTCTTTGTGCGTCTGCAACAGACTTATTTGAAGCAAGTTTTTGAGAGTTACCGTCATAGTTCATCTGATGCTTAATTATGGCATAGGTGGAATCAGATTTTTCTCTGAAAAGATCATCGGTGTAATAAATTTCCGCCGACAGTTTCTGGAATTCTGAAACATCAGAGGCAGTTTTCAGAACCGGTTTTTCACCAACAAAATCAAGGATCGCAACCACAATTTTCATAACATTCAGAATTTCTGAAGTGCAGCCTGTTTGTATGGATTTTTTATCTGATGTTGAAATGATGAGCTGCAGAAACAGAGTAAAAAGTCTGATGAAATTATTACGCTCAACCAGAGGTTTTAATTGCGTCTGCAAATTGAAGGGATACTCAAATTTTCCACCAAGTACTGCTTCAGCGGCACTTATCAGTCTGGTACAGGCAGGAAACAGAAAAAATGCTCTTCCCATTGTCCACGCTGTATGAAGCAGACTATCCAGATCATTCCATATCTTTGCCGTAAGACGCCGCAGAAGTTTTCCCTGATTTCCTTTACCATCCTGGTAATCGAATTTTAAACCTAGCAGGAGGTTACTGATCTCACGGGACATACTGTTATATATATCATCACTGATGTCGGACGGCGGCAGTAAACCGCACAGTTTCTCATCACCCCTGCGGTTATCTTCAAATCCTTCAACAGTACGGTTCAGCAGAAGATCCAGAATCTCAAGCGTTGACGAATAAAAATTTAAGGGAACGTCCAGAAGAGAATCAACAAACCTGTGCTCCTGCTCCTGCTTCTGACGGTACCAGGGCTCCCACTTCTTCAGCGTCGGCTTGTTGAACGTAATATCAGAGGAAATACCGGCTTTGACAAATGCTTCAAACAGTCTTTCAATAAAATATGTCTTCGAAAGTGAAAAAAGATCCGTCATCATACCCTGATAGGCATCCTTCTTCTGCGAGAAAAGAAAATATGCCGCATCAAGAGCATCTGAATACATCCCGAAAATGAGGTAGACTATCATCAGATTCTGCATATTTACAATATCTTTTTCAGCTTTCTTCAGTGCATTAATTGCACCGGCAAGATCACCTTTTGTCAGAAGCGGCAGCACATCTTCTTTAAAGAAATCATTCTCCATGAACCAGAACATACCGTGTCTGAGTTTGTTTCTGGGAACTGCCATTGCAACAAAAGTTTCTTCCAGAATTTTTTCAGATCTTTCGACTGGAGGAAGAACGGAGTTAAGATCCAGATCATGTTTCACAGGACGGTTGACACGCATAAATGCTGAAAATTTGCTTTTACATGCGGCTATGTCCTTCGCAGTGGAGTTGACACAAACTCCAAGCGTTCTGAAAGGATTGTTAACAATTTCTGGTAAAATCATACATCTCACTCCGGATTACAGCTTCTCTCTCTATATCAAAACATCTCTTTCTGAAGATCTTGCAAAAGTTTACAGTTAAGCATCACGTTAATGCAACATCTGTCACAATAAATTGTGTGACAGCAGATATTTTCGATGAGACCCGAAATCACACTGAAATACAACAAAAATCAGTTGATATGTTTCGCGTTAACATATTTTGTTGCCCGTGCAGTTCCTATTTTTTTTATTGCTCCCCCTTTTATCATTTTCCCCAGGACAGCCTCTACGGTTGTTGCACTGACATCAGGCAAGAATTCACAAATCTCGGATTTGGAAATCGGCAATACACTGTTAAGTACCGTCTGTTCTATTCTTTCGGATTTTTTCAGCTTTTTCCCGTTTACAGAAGAAAACCTTTTATCAAGTTCCTTATAACACTTATACAGAGTGGAAAGAAAATTCTTCATAAATTCTGTATAGGTATTTTCATTAGTATGCCAGTCTTTAGATGAATCCTGAAGAGCTTCGTAATAGTATTCTTTAGACTTGTTTATCTGTTCTTCGAAAGAAACATATTTTCCAATATTGAATCCGCTCTTATACATAAGCAAAAGCGTCAGCAATCTGGAAACGCGTCCATTACCATCGGCGAAGGGATGGATGCACA
>CADBNP010000175.1 GCA_902796095.1 uncultured Aeromonadales bacterium
ACGCGTGTAATCTGTTCATTGCTGGGAAGTTCGCCGATAATTTTCTTAACAGAATCAACCACAACACCTGCCATATCATTCTCAAGTTCTGCAAGAGTATCCACCTGGGACATGATGAGCTCCAGAATCTTGTCGGAATACTCCATTTTCCCGTCATTCTGTCCCTTTTCAAAGCCCTCATCGTACCGCTGCTTGTATGATATCTCTGCCTTTTCCCTGATTTCGGCAGCCAGTTCTTCACTCTTTGATATAATTTCCTCTGCGGCAAAAAAAGCCTTCAGTTCATCCCTTTTAATAACCTTAGTTCCGCCGGCAGGAACAATTCTGGAGTTTTCAATGTGATAAAAATTCATAAATTAGCGCTAAAAATTCAGATTTAAGATAAACGTCAATCCGTCATCCTGCGTGCAAAAAACACCTGAGGATTAACTGCTGGTAAAAACATCCCCTGACAGTAAATTTCTGCAGGAGTCCCAAATTAAAAACTGCCGCAGCGCATTTATGAACTGACCAATTTTCAGATCATAAATATTGTGATCTCTGCAAGGCTGAGCATCTGCTGCTGCCGGAAAGCAGTGACCATAAAACGACGGTTTATTCCTGTTCAGATCCTGATAAATTAATCCCTATATTGTGCAGAAAAATTCCGGCCAGTCTGAACAGACGCACTGCACCATCAGAAGATCTTACTGCAGGAAGGCCGAAAAAATTACATAAATCGTGAAAATCTGACAGCGTAATTTTTTTCATAAACAGTATTCTGAGCCTTTCTGATGAAAATTTCTGCGTCATTCTGTAAAACGCGAGATCACCGCATTTTCCAATCAGTTCATCTACATTGTCAGAAGATACGTCAAAGGACCTGAGTTTATCAGTTAATCTAAGTTCATCGGCATAAGCTGCAAAAACAGCATAAAAATAAGAAAAAGAAAAAAGATCCTGCCCCATGGCCGTCTGATAAATTCTCAGCTCTGATGTACTTACAGTTCGCAGCAGGCGACAGCTTATGATACATGCTCCAAGAAAGAAATGAAGTTTCCTCAGAACCGATGGTTCCAGAAGCATAAAATAATCATATGAATTTTTAAAAAAAAGAAAAGAGTCGAGACGATACCGATGGGTATAAAGATAAGTGCCGGTCAGCTGAGACATCCCGGTTTCATTCAAAAAATCAGAACAGGAAGCATATGATTCAGATTCTGCAAACCTGCCTGAATTGATTTCAATTAACTTGCTGAATAAATCTTCATCTGAAACTATATGCAGAGCATCGTCACGATTCATATAACACTATGATTTTCCGTCTTTACCGTCATCACGCGCATTTTTTTTGCCAAACCGGTTCATCAGAAAAAACAGTGCGGCAGTAAGAGCAGATCCGCCCAGAGCAGCAAGAATATATATCAGATAATCAGCCGGTGACAAAACTCTTGAATGCTGCGTAGAAGTAATAACAACATTTTCCTTAAATGTCTCAAGGACGACAGAAACATTGGAAATGTCAAGACCGGGAACGGCGCGTGCAGTTGTCTCTCTGATACCACTCATCATATCAACCACAGGAGAACCCTGCATATGTCTTATAAAAACAGAAGCGGACGGCGGAGTTGTAAGTCCTGTTCCCTGTTCATTATGCATAAGGACAACATGAACTCTTGCATCAAGGACACCGTCAATTTTGCTGAACGTGTTGGAAAGTTCCTGAGAAATGGCAAAGGCAAGACGCGACTGCTCCTCAAGTTGAGAAGAAATCATGCCCTGTCCGGAAAAAACAGTGCCAAGAGACTGAAACTTGACACGGGGAAGAGAATGTTCCTTTATTATTTCCAGAGATCTGGTAAAGCTCTCCTCTTCAACAGTAACAGAAAAACCGGCCTTACCAGCCGACTCCTTTTTGGCATCAATTCCCCGGTTAAGAAGCACGTAAACCATTTCGTTTGCATCTGCCTCAGAAAGTCCTGAATAAAGAACTTCCCGACATCCTGAAAGCAGGGTGATACAGAAAAGAACAAACAAAAATTTTCTGAAGTGCATCATCAGACTAACTTTCGATCACAGAACGCGCCAGTTTATATCCACTGGATTCCTTATCAACAAACTCCACCATCAGACTATCAACAGAATCACTGTCCTTCTGGAGAAACTTTGAAAGAACAAGAAAACCACGGGCATCATCATTGGCACTGTCATTCTCGAGAACCTCATTGAGAAGTTCGTCACCGTGAGCAAAATCGTCAACAACAATATGAGAAAAAGCAAGTCCCACCTTCGCCGCTACAATATCAGGATAAACATCCAGAACTTTTGAAAAAATCTGCCTTGACAGAGTAACAAGACCACGGGAACATCCTGCAAAAGCAACATCAATGAGTGTACGGACTTCACTCTTCTCTAAAATTTCAGTACTCATGATCAGCTAACCTTCTGAGCCAGAGACTTGGCAGTATCAGTAATTGACTTTGAAATGTTTGATGTAGCTTCAACGAACATATTGTACTGTCCAAGCTGAAACTGCAGTTCAATCATGGCCGTTGCCTGATCCTCAACCTTGCCGCTTCTGATGTCAGCCATCTTGTCCTTGAGTTCCTTTGCTCCACCCTGGATAAAGCTGATACCATCATTGACAATGCTACCCATTGAATCGTTCAAACCAATTGACATAATAATCACCTCTCAGCTAGTTTATTGAAAACTTCCCTTGCAGCAGACACAGCATCAAGCAGCGCCTGATATTTCGGGAATTCATCGGCAGAAACACCTGCATCCATTGAAGACTTTAACTTGTGCTCAATGGCAAAAAGCTCCTCTTCACACTGTTTCAGCATAAAAGGATTGCCATCATCCAAAGCAGTAAAAACATCCGTATCCATTGAAATACTCCAAAACAAAAGTCTTCAATATTGTAACGTTTTACAACCGGCAAAGTTACAACCAAAATCAAAAAACAGGTAAAAAAATAAGAAGTTCCTGCAGGATGACAGGAAAATTCGTCTATTCCGTCACATTCCTATCATGCAGCTCCGTTAACGATGAAAACACTGTCTATTTGATGTACATAATCTCCCGCACACCGTCTTTCTCGACTTCAATATACTCCGGCTCAATTTTTACAATTTCATAACCTCCGGGAAGTCTTGTTCCCGGGAAATACGTTTTGCCATCTTTTGTTGTTATGAAATTCAGCGGACCTTTGGTAATTCCTGCTATATTTTTGATGGAAAAATCACTGCTGCTCCTGCTCGACTTTTCTTCATTCTTTGGAGCTTCAGTCTTTTCCGGTTCCTGTGCCGAACTGCCGACCACATCCGCGACCGGCAGAGTGGCAGCATCCGTTACAGGGATTTTCTGTTCAATGTCAGCTGCTCCGTCAATTATCTCTCTTTTTTCCTCTGATGACAGAGAATCATAGTTTCTGAAATCTACGTTTCCTCCTGCAAATTCAGACGTCCGACGTTTTACTTCTGACAGTCTGTCCAGATCGCTTAAGGAAAACAGACCTTTGTACGCTATAAAACCCCGCCCGAAATATAAATCCAGATCCAGGGATTTTTCCATTAACAGAGCTGTGATAACCGGTTCAATTTCTGCACGATGAACAAAACGTATTTTCAGAAACTCATAGGAAAGGAGATCCTTTTTAACCTTCTGAAGTATATCCGCCTCTGCAAAAACGTCTATCACATATCCGAAGACTTCAAAATGTTCATCCTGGACTACAGGAGTCACAGAAAGTCCATACATTTTGAAGGTTCTCTTTATAGTATCGATAACCTCAGACAAAAGTTTAATATTTATTTCAATAGGCTTTCTGCACCGAGGCAGACCATCAATAAAAGTCCTGTAATCCTCAGGATTTTTAAATACACCGGTTATGTTGTATAAATTTCCCCTGTCCCTGAAGAACAGTTTTCCTTTCGGACTTGACTTAACATAATTCTCAAGCACCGTTTTCTCATTTTCCGATATGCCAAAAAGGAATTCAGAAATGTTTCCCCAGTTCTGAGCGGCATACAGCATAACAAGAACAACAAGACCGGCGACTGTAAACAGCGCTCTTTTAAAAGATTTTTTTTCAGACTGTTTTTCTTCAGAATTCTCTTTATCTGCATCAGCGGACTGCTCTGTCTGCTTTTCAGACTCTTCCGCAGTTTCCTCCATGTCCGGACTATCCTGATCACCGGCCGCAGCTTCTTCAGCAGTACCGGATTTATCCTCAGCAGCGGGCTCCCTGCTTTCCTTTGTCAGCGCTTCCATCTCGCTTTTAGATACAAGAAGCCAGTCGTTCCTGTATTCAGCCCAGTCTGCGTGCCAGACAAGAAATTCAGTGCCGCAGCCTATTCTCACCCCTGACTGCAGTTCAGCAGGCGTCGAACCAAGCAGTGCCTTCGTCTCACCATCTCCGCCGTACATGGTGAAATCACCGTTTACTGAACTGACAGACGGTTTACATTCATCGTTTACAATGATTTTAAAAACCGCAATATCGCTGACACCTGCGGCAAACACTATGTCACAGTCACCCTGATTGCCAATCAGGTACTCACCGGGGGCTAGTTTAAGCGCCGCACCGTTGCTCTGCCCGCCTATAAATCTGAACTCGGCATAATGCTGAAAATTGAATTGTGACTCTTTATTATCTTCAGGATCCTGCTGAAGATCGTTGTTTTCCATAATAATCAGGTCCTAAACATCATCATCTTCAACATCAGTGCTGCTGACAGGCTCTTCCGGAGGAGAGGAAGATCGAACGGATGCGCATCCCGCCGTATTTTCATCTCTTGCAGGAATTACCGTGGTTTTCGTCTCAGGTTTGCTCTCTGTGTAATCCGTCTGAGTAGCGCTGTGGTAAAAATCACCATCGATACCCTCAGGAAGAGCATTAAGATTGTCAAAGGATACAATTCTCGGAGTTATGAGAAGAATACGTTCCCTTTTCTGATGCACCTCAGTATTTCTGCTGAAAAGTCTTCCGAGCAGAGGAATATCCTTCAAAACAGGTACACCGTCCTCCTTCTCAGTTTTTGTTTCTATGTAATAACCGCCAATAAGAAGACTCTGACCCTGCTTTACCATTGCCTGGGTGTTTATTACTGTTTCTTTCACGGACGGTACGTATGAAGTTCCTGATCCGGCATTCTTAATATCATTCCCGGAACTGTCCTGATTAGTCTTCAGAGTAATTATCATCTGAATTACAGGTTCACCGCCGTCTGGGCTGTCTACTATATGAGGGTTTACCTGAAGAACAGTACCTGCCGTAACTGAAAACAAATCCGAAGACTCATTTCCGGAAACAGGCACGTAGTTGGTTGTGGTGTTCTCAAGCGTGGCCTCCACATTATCCATGGTAAGTATTGAAGGCTTTCCGAGAGTCTTTGCCTTGCCGTCACTTTCAAGAACGCTGATCTGCATCATGAAATTCGATTTATCGGTATTGAACACCGTAGAAAAAACACCGCCTTCGGTTCTGATAAACCCGCCGTTGCTTGTCCCGATAATACCGCTGCTGCCGTCCAGCGTCCAGTTGCCCTGCTCTCTGGTTCCCTGAAGGCTGATCCCGAGAGAATCTGTTGCATCAACATCTACATCAATCACAGCCGCATGAAGCTCAACCATTCTTACAGGGACATCTATTTCATCTATTACGCTCTGATAAAAAGGCATGCGGTGCTTGTAATCATAAATCAGAACTGCATTAAGCCTCTCATCCGGAATAATGTTCGGGGTGAATGAAGAAGAACCTGATTCAGAAACCTCACCTCTGGCAACCTTGTCTGTACCGGTATTGTCATTCGCTGCAGTTGAAGACAGGCCCTTGCCTCTTAGTCCCTGCATAACCTGACTCTTCATGGAAACAGTCATGCTGTTGGCGCCGTTATCAATGCCGGAAACCATCTTCTGAAGAAGAGTGGCGACACCGGGCACAACTACATGCTTCGAAGAAGTAGAAATATCTATATCCTTGGCCTTTGCATGCTTCAGTTTGAATACCTGCATGACCATATCGTTTTCCTGACCCTGATCAAAACTTCTTGCCGCGGCAACAACTGACGAAACGTACGAATCAGGACCCTGAATAATAATCATGCCGTTGGTGTCAATTTCCACAGGAAGGGAATCTGCCAGAATATGTGCCTTTTTAAGAGAACGGACAAGTGAGTTGCAGTCTATTGCAGAAGGCTTGTAAACAGTCTGAGTCCATTCGGTGTCATGATAAAAATTAATAATTCTGCCCTGAATGTAGTATTTAACGCCAAAAGCAGACTGCAGGATCTGCAGGAAATCCTCCGGCTTCAGACTGTCAAACTTTCCGCTCATGTTTCCATGAACGGCAGCTGATATTTTTGCGTTGTATCCCTGAGTTCTGGCAAAATCAAGAAGAACTGAACCAATGTCTTCATTTTCAGAATAGTGACTGTACTTACCGGTAAACGCTGCTGCCGGTAAGACCGAACATCCCAGAATGAAGGACAAAAAGAAAGCGCGTGCAGAATTTCCTTTACAAATGGAAATCATAAATCCTCAAAAAAATTCCTAAGTCATTAAACTGTTTTTTACACCAAGCACTAATAAAATAGCAAGGATATATGCTTTACAGACCCCAGGGTTGTCGCAGGACTTTAAGTTTTTTCCAA
>CADBNP010000176.1 GCA_902796095.1 uncultured Aeromonadales bacterium
ATTCGCATCATCATGCACTGAATTTCTGAGCAGTATTTTCACCAATCAGGTACTGACTCACATGAGTGAAATGGCTCTTAATCTGACGCTTTTCACCAAACTGAATTCCATGGACACGGTGTTTTCAGAAATGCAGAAATCACTGCAGGTATCCAGAGACGCAGAGAAATTTGCAGATCTGGTGATTACCGTGAATGCAGGTCAGAATAATGAATGCATCTATCTCTTTGAGCTTAAATACATCACCAAATCTGGTGCCACAGAATCAAAGATTCAAAGTACCATAAAAGATGCAACAAATCAGGTTCAGGTATACAAATCAGCCTTTGAGTTCCGGGACAGACAGGTTAAAGCATATGCAATGATTTTTGTCGGTTCTGACTGTGTGTACTGCGGGTAACCTTTGAAATGTTTCACTGTACATAAGGCCTCAGTTTATCCTGCCGCCGGACTGCTGTTTTCCTTTCTACCTGAAAGATTCATCGACGGCTTTGATAATCTCACTTCGAAGTTCGTCACGATTTACGTACTCATCCGCACGCAGCGTAAGATAATCTGTGACAACCCAGATAGCCGCACCTCCCGCCACGGCACCCAAAACCGTGCCGGCCGCAGGAACTGCAGAACCTCCGGCCGCACCCGCAGCAGCACCACCCACAATTCCGGTACCAACCCTGGTTAAAACCTTTGCAGCAATCCCGCCCAAGCACTTTGCTGGCGGTTTCGCCGACAGAAGTATTGAGTACCCCGGCGGTTGTTTTTATCCCCGGTTTCTGTAAGGTTTTATCTTTTCGAACTGACTGCCTCTCCCGATTAAAATTTTCGAACCACCTTCTACAGAGCAAGTGCACGGCAGTTAAACCAGGCGGCGGACATGCATGAACTTCAGAGACCGGACTTTGAATATCATGGGCAGTTCTACCCCCGGACTGAAGATAAAATTGCACAGGATTAGTTTTTCGGGTATGTCACGCCAGTGATGTTGAGGGACAGTAACTCCTGCAGACTCAGAACCAGGTTCCCGAAGACAGACGGAGTTCATACCCGTCATCTCTCAACTTTCTGAGAAACATTCCGACACCGTCACTTCTCATTACAGCATCATTCACCATATGTTCCGGAGCCACGATAAAGGTTGCTATTTTTGCTCTGCTTGTTGCCACGTTGAAGGAGCTTTCCCTAAAGGAAAAAACACTTTCTTCTGTCACCGCATAAATAGCAAAGTGAACAGTCATTCCCTGACAGCGGTGAACGGAATCCACCGTAACCCTCCTGTCGTCGAATTTTGCCTTCAGCTTCAGTTTTCTGTACAGATTTGTACAGTCAGCCACACGGGACGAAATAACGGCTATTTCCGCCTTTTTCCTTCTGTCATTTTCAGGTCTGTACTCATTGAGCTGTTCAAAAATCTCCGTCACGGTTCCGTAAAAAATCTCGTTGAAATCGACTCTTCCAGGGCAGATCGTGATCAGATAATTCCCCTGCATAAGAGTAAACTCCGTGCCGCGTATCCTGATCTTTATTTCATGGCTGCCGGTATTTTTTGACAGAAGAGGATAGCGGTAAAACATTCCGGTGCAGCTGGCGGCATAGGGATTAAGTCTGTAGGTTGCGGTAAGCTGACAGGTCGGGATAATCTGCGAAACAGACTCCAGTCCTTTGACTACAGGATCAAAATTCCTTGAAGCAATTTTATCCCTGGTGAGTTTCACTACAGGAGAAAGCTGTCTGGTATCACCGATGAAAATCTGTTTTTCGCCAATAGACAGAGTTGCCGCCAGAAAAGGAAGCAAGGCCTGACTGGCCTCATCCACAATTACATAATCATACTTCCGCAGATTCCTGTTGAACAGCAGAGCAGAAAGAGATGCACTGTAATAACTGCTTAAATGTATATCCCCTTCTACCGGAACAACTTCCTTTAATGCCTGAAGTTCCGGCAGTTTCTTCTGTTCATCCATCGTCATGCTTTTTTTACAGATCCGGCCGGCCTGAAGCAGATCGGTCAGCGGTTCCTTTTTTGCAATTTCAATCAGCGCCTTGTTGGCCAGCGTGGTAACAAGAACAGTTTTGTTCCGCAGAGCCAGTTCTCTTGCCAGCTCTGCGATAATGAAAGACTTGCCCGTTCCCGGCGGGCCCTGGATTATCATGGGGGAAGGATACATGCTCTGACTTAAGGAGAACAGATATTCTGGGGAAATCTGTCCTTCATCAAGAGGTGAAATGCTGCACGGTCCTCTGTTCAGATCATACCAGGGGAGCAGCAGGGGATTATCTGTATTCGCCCTGACATAATCGTTCAGATTCTTAAGCATCTGCAGAAGAGGTTTACCTTCCCCGATATAGACGAAGGTATTTCTGAAGGAGTTCAGTCTTTCTCCAGCCGGACCTTCTTCAGCAACGAAGGAGTACCCTCCCTCGAAGAATTCATCCTTCAGATGAAGCCAGACCAGAGATCCCTCCACATGCATTCTCTTAAGTCTGAGGAGATCAATATAGGTGCTGCCGTCAACAGCGCCTTTTGCCCGATGTTCAGGACTGAAAAACAAGATTATCTGGGACGAACTGTTAACTCTGGGAACAGGATGTCCGGAGCTGAACTTCACCATGATATGACCGCTGTCACTGATGCCGGTAAACATTGCTCTGAAAAGCCTCTGCTGCTCCATCAGCTGACGGCAGTTCATCCAGAGCAGCTTTTTGAACTCATTCTCCTGAACAAGATACTCATCACGAAGGAAATTGCATGTCAGTTCGGCTGTATTCATTCAAAAGTCACCTGCATCATCGGTAGAGGTGTTCTCATAGCCATCATCATTATCAGACAGAAGAGCATCCAGATCTCTGTCATCTATGCCGCCGTGAGTAATATCATCCACTTTGAAACAAAGTCCGGTACCGCTGACATACTGCATGGCATTGATGAATTTATCCATTTGAGTGCTGGTGTAATCCTTCGTGCTGCACAGAACCCAGAAGTTTTCATGCGTTTTCCACAGCTGATCAAATGTAAAAAACTGAAATTTGTGATTGTGATACAGCAGCAGGAGAAAGGTATCCTTTTTCTTCATCGCCTCGATTTCATGAGAGGAAAATCTTACCCTGGAGGATACGGATGTCTTTATGCAGACATCAAAAAACTCACCGGTTTCAGTTTTTCTGACGTTCTTAATAATGTTGTTGCCCGTGTTCATATCGGCATATTCAAGATCATAGCCATGGCTGCAGAGATACGGTATTCCCCGGGTCTCTCTGAACATTCTGTTATACTCCTTTCTGTCCTCGGGAGACAGTCCGGTATCATCAGAATATCCGGATTCCAGTCCGCCTTCATCCCCGTTGGA
>CADBNP010000177.1 GCA_902796095.1 uncultured Aeromonadales bacterium
AGAACTGATCAAGGAACTGGAGCATTACAGTCCTCTGCAGATTGAGTTTTCCTTCACTTCCGATTACGTCAAGCTTTTCCCTGTAGCGATTAACAGCCATTTCAGATATTTTGGCACATAGATCACTCTCACTGAAAAGTTTGTTTTCCTTCAGCCAGTCTTCAACCGGAGGATCAAGGATAAAATCCTTCATGAGCTGAGCTTTGAGACCGTTGATATCCCAGGTCTCCACAACCGAGTTAGGAACCACATACTGACAGATCACATTGTTCATGACATCAGATATGATCTGTTCAACCTCCGGATCCAGAGCATCAGCCTCAAGAAGAGAATTACGGAACTCATATATGTTCTTGCGCTGCTCATTTGCAACATTGTCGAACTCAAGAAGATTTTTTCGCATATCAAAGTTGCGTTCTTCTACCTTGCGCTGCGCATTCTCAATGGCACGGGTAACAAAGCGATGTTCTATTGACTCGCCCGGCTTCATTCCGGAACGTTTGAAAAGATTTCTGATCTTGTCAGTATTGATAAAAATTCTGAGCAAATTATCATCAAGAGAAAGATAAAATCTGGATGAACCCGGATCACCCTGACGGCCGGAACGACCGCGAAGCTGATTATCAATACGTCTGGACTCGTGACGCTCGGTTCCTATGATGTGAAGACCTCCGGCCGCAACGACCGCATCGTGTCGTTTCTGCCAGTCAGCCTTAATTGCAGATATCTGCTCATCAGTAGGATTCTCCAGTGCATCAATCTCCGCCTGGAAATTACCACCCAGTACTATATCAGTACCGCGACCTGCCATATTGGTGGCAATGGTAACTCTTGAAGGAGCACCGGCCTGTGCGACTATCAGAGCTTCCTTATCATGAAACTTCGCATTAAGAACACTGTGCTCTATATTTTTAGCTTTAAGAAAGTTTGAAAGCTTTTCCGAATTTTCAATTGATATCGTTCCGACTAGAACTGGACGACCTTCATTTACCTTCTCTTCAATATCACTTACAATAGCCTGATATTTGTCAGCATCATCCATGAAAACCAGATCCTGGTAGTCATTACGGATCATAGGACGGTTGGTTGGAATTACAACCGTGTTCAGACCGTAGATCTGCTGAAATTCAAAAGCCTCAGTATCAGCTGTACCTGTCATGCCTGCCAGTTTTTCGTATAAGCGAAAGTAATTCTGGAAGGTTATGGATGCCAGTGTCTGGTTCTCATTCTGTATCTGAACGCCTTCCTTGGCCTCTATTGCCTGATGAAGTCCGTCAGACCAGCGGCGACCCACCATGGTTCTGCCTGTATGTTCATCGACAATAAGAATTTCACCGTTCTTTACTATGTAGTCGATATCACGCTTGAACAGTGTATGCGCACGAAGACAGGCGATCACATGATGAAGAAGCTGAATATTCTTATAGTCATAAAGTTTTTCATCTTCAGGAAGCAGACCTTCCTTATGCAGAAGTTCTTCAACATACACCTGACCGTTCTCAGTCAGATAAACCTGTCTGAATTTTTCATCAATAGTAAAATGTCCGTCACCTGTATAGGTATCAGAATCCTCCTTGTCCTGCTTCTTAAGGTTAGGAATAATTCTGTTCACTGCTCTGTACAGTTCTGTTGCATCATTCGCAGCACCTGAAATAATGAGAGGTGTTCTGGCCTCGTCAATAAGAACCGAGTCAACCTCATCAACAAGTGCATAATAAAGATCCCGCTGAACTCTGCCCTCTTTGGAGTAAGCCATATTGTCGCGAAGATAGTCAAAACCGAACTCATTATTTGTTCCGTAAGTGATATCTGCAGCGTAAACCTTCTGTTTTTCCTCTGTGCTTATACCTGCAAGATTGCAGCTGACAGTCATACCGAGAAAATTAAACAGTTTGCTCGACCAGTCGGCATCACGTTTGGCCAGATAATCATTTACCGTAACAATGTGCACACCGCGACCGGTCAGAGCATTCAGATAAGCAGGAAGAGTTGACGTAAGAGTTTTACCCTCGCCTGTTCTCATTTCTGCGATCTGATCTGAGTTAAGCACTATACCGCCCATCATCTGCACATCAAAATGGCGCATTCCGTAGACACGCTTTGAAACTTCTCTTACTACAGCAAAGGCGTCAGGCAGAATATCCTCAAGACTTTTTCCGTTCTCCAGTTCCTTTTTGAAAAAAGGAGTCATTGCTCCAAGTTCTTCGTCAGAAAACTTCTCATATTTTGGTTCAAGACTGTTGATAAGATCCACAGTTTTACGAAGACGCTTCAGTGTTCTTTCATTTGAACTGCCGAAGATTTTCGTGAAGATACTCATTATTGACATTTAAAATAATCCATTAAATTTAACGATAACCGTATTTTACAACAAATCGGATGATGTTTGGACTGCAAGCAGAACTCTAAGAGAATATATGGGCGTTTTGCAAAAAATCAAATCATGGCAAATCTGCCGGATCTGCATGAAAAATGCCGGCATATGCCGGCATAATAATCTTACTTATACTTCAGATTAAACGTTTGCAAGCCCGAGCGGCGCAAGGAAAGACAGAGAGGATTTTCTTTCCGGCACAGTCTCGTCAAAGGTTACAGTTTCGTAGCAGTCAGCATGGGAAAGAAGCTCCCTCAGCATCATGTTGTTCAGATGATGACCTGTCTTATGAGCTGAAAATTTTCCAAGAATGGTACGGTTGGACATGTACAGATCTCCAATCGCATCCAGCAGCTTATGCTTTACAAACTCATCATCGTAACGCAAACCTTCCTCATTGACTACGCTGTAGTCATCAAGGACGATGGCATTATCAAGAGAACCGCCGAGGGCAAGATTATGAGCATGCATAAACTCAACATCCTTCAGAAAACAGAAAGTTCTGGCTTTCGATATTTCATCTCTGAAGAGTTCACCGCTGAAGCTGATATCAATATGCTGATTTGTTGATTCAATTGCCGGATGCTTAAAATCTACTGTAAGGGACATCTGCAGACCGCGGGCACTCGGCTCAAGCATTGCCCATTTGTCTCCGTCCTGAACTCTGATAGGCTTTGTAACCTTTATGAATTCCTTGGGAGCATGCAGTTCCTTTACCCCAACTGCAGAAATCTGGTAAATAAACGGATAGGCGCTGCCATCCATTACAGGGATTTCAGGGGCATCAACATCAATATAAAGGTTGTCAATTCCAAGAGCAAAAAGAGCTGCCGACAGATGTTCAACAGTCGAAATACGCACCCCATCCTCATTGACCAGAGCCGTGCACAGCTGTGTATCCCTTACGGCATCCGCAGTACATTTGAACTGCACATTAGGACTGATATCAGTTCTTGTGTATATCAAACCGGTTCCTGCAGGTGCCGGACGAAGAGTCGCGGTAACCTTATGACCGGAATGCAAACCAATACCCACAACCTTGATAGTCTTTTGAATAGTACGCTGCATAATCATGACCATAACCTCATTTTTTGATAATTCTATCACATTTTTTATAAATGGGATAAATTATCTAAAATTTAATCTGCCTGTTTTCTGAAGAACGCCGGTGTATCCAGAGACTGATCCTCATGAGAGAAGCCTCCCATACCGGAACCAATGCCGTCCTGAATAAAAGGAGAGGCATCACCAATCATTTCCTCAGGATTGATATCAATCACAGTTGAGGCAGGCTCCAGCACCTTCAGCTGAACCGTATTATTTTCACCCTTTCTTCCAACGCCGGTTGCTATCACGGTGACTCTGATTTCACCTTCCGGCACATCTGAGCCATCCTTATCAGCAAGAGATATTTCGTCGTTTGGAGAAGATGTATACGCTATGCCTGTAATAATTTCAGCACTTGGATCCGCATACCCCTGAACAGTGTTGTTGATATATTCCATCTCCTCCATGCTGATGTTGGCAGGAGCCTCTATGTTAAGAAATACTGAGCGTGCACCCTTCAAATCAATATCATCAAGCAGCGGGCATACAATAGCCTGCTGAACCGCATCCTGAGCTCTCTCCGCACCGCGGCCGACACCGATGCCGATAATCGCATTGCCGCCGTTTTCCATACACCTCTTCAAATCATTGAAATCCAGATTTATTACACCGTCATTGAGAAGAGAACCGGAAATACCCTTGACAGCCTTCAGCAAAACATCGTTTGCCTCTGCAAATGCGTTAAGCACGGTAACTTTTTTACCGAGAACCTTAAGCAGTTTGTCATTCGGTATAACAATCAGGGTATCAGCGTACTGTGCAAGTTCCTTAATACCCTGCTCCGCGTGCTCTGCACGCTTTTTTCCCTCATAGGAAAAAGGTTTGGTAACAATTGCAATGGACAGAATACCAAGTTCCTTGGCAACCTGAGCCACAACAGGAGCACCGCCTGTACCTGTACCGCCGCCCTCACCTGCAGTAATGAATATTATGTGGTTACCCATCAGAGCGTCACGGATTTTATCAATATCCTCCTCAGCTGCAGCCTTGCCCTTGGTAGGATCCGCACCGCATCCCAGACCTCCGGTCATTTTGCTGCCAATCTGAACCTTGACATCAGCCTGAGTCTTGTTAAGAGCCTGAGCATCGGTATTTATACACAGCGTCTTTACGGAATCAATATTTGATCTGGCCATATGCGAAACTGCGTTTCCACCGCCACCGCCGATACCGACAACGATCATGGAAGGACGAAAACTGGTTGTTTCCGTACTGACTTCTTCAGGAGGAGTAACCTCAACACCCATAATACCCATAATTAAAAACCTCTCTCTAAAAACTTTTGGCGACTAATAATTTTCTTTGATTTTCTGCCACAGCAGCTTAAATATATTCGTGATCGGCTTACCGCTGTTTCTGGTGCCATACTCGGTATATTCAGAATGCTGGCTTCCGCGGATCAGCAGTCCTACAGCGGTGGAAAACTCAGGTTTATTGACACTTGCAGTAAGTCCCAGGGTAAGTGACGGCTTTCCGATCCTGACCTGGCAGCTGAACACGCTTTTTGCAAGACTGAGAAGACCTTTAATATTAGATCCGCCGCCGGTCATTACTATTCCCGCACCGAGCTGAAGTTTTTTACCTTCCATCTGCATTCTGGAACGGACATTTTTTATTTCATTGTTGATCAGTTCCAGAAGTTCTGCATACCTGGAACTTAAAACCTGGGACACCGTCTCCAAGTTAAGGCTCAGATCCTCGTCTCCGCTTACCGATTTGATCACGACCTGCTGGTTTTTGTCGCGATATTCATCCAGATCAACTGTTCCGTACTGAAGTTTCAGTTTTTCTGCAACCTGAAACGGTGTACTGAAGGTTGTAGCCACGTCCTTGGTAGCATAATATCCTGCAT
>CADBNP010000178.1 GCA_902796095.1 uncultured Aeromonadales bacterium
ATACCGCAGATTGTTTCGGGCATCGATGATAAGATACCCGAGTCCCGACTGGGCTCCCACCATTTCTCCGCACACCAGAAAAACCCAGGCGGTCCCCAGCGCCAGGTGAATGCCTGACGTAATCTGAGGAAACGCCGCAGGGAAAATCACCTTCCAGAAAATCTCCACCGGTCCGACGCCGAAGCTTGCCGACACTCTGAAATAGATATTGGGAATATTCCGCACTCCCGCCACCGTAGACAGAAATACAGGAAAAAAACCGGCAAGGAAGATGATAACAATGGCCGGGACATCACCTATGCCGAAGGCCAGCACAATAAAAGGCATCCACGCTATGGGAGAAATAGGTCTCAGGATCTGAAGAACCGGGTTCACCAGCCTGAACATCCAGTCAATCCAGCCGAATACAAGTCCCAGAACCACAGCCGTCAGTACAGATACAAAGAATCCCACTGCAAATCTGTACATGCTGCTGGCGATATGATCCGCCAGGGTTCCGTCATTCAGAATTTCAAGAAACGCATTCCATGTCTGAAGAGGTGAAGGAAAAAGTGCGGAATTTACACCGGTGCACACAACAATCAGCTGCCAGAACAGCAGAAGAAGCAGAACAGATCCCGTATTGAAGGCCCATGCTCTGCCCTGCCTTCCGGCAAATCTTCTGGCTTTGCCAGCGATACTCCTAGCGGACATTTACTACTATATCCTCATAAAGCGGCGGATTTTCGGACAGACCGTATTTAACCGCCTTGTCTCTCAGAATATCATACTGCTCCCTGGATATTTCAGGATTGCCGAAGGAGATCCACTGAAGAGACAGATCCAGAACATTGCCAGGAACATTCAGATATCTGGCGGCAACTTCCGAAGCGTGACTGTGATCTTTATCAAGACTGTCACCGGAAACCCCTATCGCTTCGATCAGTCTGGCAGCAATTTCCGGATTTTCCTTAACGAACCTGCCGCTCAGGGCAAAACCGCAGCACACGGAGTCCGGCCAGAGGTCCTTTGACTGGTAGAGCACCTTGCCGAGATTCAGAGTCACCGCCCTGGCACCAAAGGGTTCGGCGACACAGTATCCGGCAATCTGACCTGAAGCAAGTGCCGAAGGCATTTCCGGAGGAGCCATTTCTATCACATTGACGTCGGCAACAGTAAGATTCTCCCTTGCCAGTGCATCATTCAGCAGAAGATAGTGGGTGGACTGGCGATGAGGAATGGCAACAGTTTTTCCCTTCAGATCAGCCATCGAGCTGTAGCTGCTGCCGATAATCATTACATTGCCGTCATGATGTGCCAGAGAAGCCAGGTGCACATCAATACCCTGCTCCCTGGCCTTCATAATCAGTTCAACAAGAGCAACTGCTCCATCCACCTTCCCGGCATTCAGAGCGTCGATAAGTTCAGTCCAGGATCCGAAACGGACAAGTTCCACTGAAAAGCCCAGATCCCTCTGTTTTGACGCCTCGGCAAGTTCAAATCCCGCAAGAGCATGAGTTATGGGCAGGTAGGCGATTTTAACAACCTTCCGTGTCGCCGGCTCCGTTGCCTTCTCTGCAGATGCGGCACCGTCCGCCCGTTCTGAAACAGCTCCCGGGCTGTTCTGAACATTCCCGGTCTGTCCCGACTCCCCGTCTCCCCTGCTCTGATCACCGCATCCTGCTGCCAGCACAAAAGCGGAAAGAGCAACAGCCAGCAGGGATTTTCTTAACACACTTATTTCTCTGATTTTTATCATTTTATTTCCACCTGATTACATCTGAAGATCACCTTACAGTTTCCTTGACGCCTCCACTCTCAGCACTGTTCGGCCGCCGGCTCTTTTACTTTTCCGACTCTCGGATCAACAATATGATCCGGTACGCACCATCCCATGGCTCTTCTTTTCACAATCATGTCATCCACAATCTTCTTTCCCACAAGGAAAGGATCCGTGTTCACGTACATGACCGACTTCAGAGTCTCTCTGGTTCCCTCCTTCAGAAATTCAATTACATTCTTCGATCCGTGGATCTGAGCCTCAACGCAGTGATATGAATTCACACCCATCAGTCTGAAGCCGAGAGCCGCGTCTATGCCCTTCTCATTGCTCCACTCAGGCGAAGCAAATCCGTAAGGCATTTCATAAATGAAGCGTTCCGCAGCCTGAGCTATGCCTCCGAAAATACCGGAGGAGCGGGTATTGTCGATGCATTCACCCACATGCCATACCGGAGGAAGATCCGGCTCCAGGAATTTACGGAGCTTCTCTCCCGCCAGACTGCTGCCGCTCTTTGCACAGTAGCCGAGTTTCATCAGCGGGAAGGATGCGCAGCCGTTGGAGAGGATCAGAACGTTGTTCTGCAGCAGAACATCCGCAACATCAACAATGGCCCTTTCATAAACCACCTTGGTGTTGTTGCATCCCACCATATTGACTATGCCCAAAATCTGTCCGCTTCTGAGAGCCTCAAGAAGAGGAGCAAAACTGCCAAAGCGTCTGCATACATACTCGACCGAAAAGCCCACCTCTGCCTCCACCTCGTAAGGCGGTATGAAGACAGGAATGCCTCTGCGCTGCTCAAAGCTTTCTATTGCACGAAGAACTATGCGATCAGCAAGTCTGCGGGCATCTCCCACATTGCTGTGGTGATGATCAAACTCAAAACGCTCGGCCCCCGGCAGACGGGCACTTTCAGATGTGGTAACCACGGTAGTTTTAAAGCACCGGGCCACATCCATAATGGCGGGATAAACATCCTGCACATCGGCCACCCAAAGATCAAGAGCTCCGGTACCGAGAACCAGCTCTGCCGACACCGCATTGGAAAGGGGTATGACGCCCCCGTAGCGGTACATTGCCGCAAGACCGGAACAGCATATTCCGTAGAATCTGATCCCGAGGGCACCCTTTTCCCTGGCAAGATTAACCATGGCTTCAGACTGTCCTGATGCAACAATCTGACTTACAAGGAGAGGCAGATGCCCGTGAACCGCTATATTCACATATCCCTTTTTAAGAGCGCCAAGATTGACCATGGAGGTGACCCTGTCACCGACACCGAACAGACAGTCGGTTGCAATATTGGTAGCTACAACTCCGGTAAAGGTAAAAGCCAGACCGCAGCGAAGGAACTGCTGCAGGATCGATCGCCAGTCTCCGTCTATGCCGCATCCTGATTTATGATAGGCCTCAAAAACCTCGTGATAGGCACTGACGGGGATAATATCCATATCCTTCCATACCTGACGCCGCTCGGCAGGGGCAAGTGCCTGAATGGTGCGGTATTCATCAGGATCAGCTCTTGAAAGATCCTCAAGCAGCACATTCGCCAGTTCCTCGGCCACCTGATTGACAGATCGGTTTTCCACCTCAATTCCAAAAGCCCGGGCAACAGCCATTACCTTGCTGGCTCCGATAATCGGAATATCAAGTTTGCCCTGAGCCGCCCACTTGAGATTAAGAACAACCTCTCTTGCGTGCATTCCGTGCTGAGCAGCCCCGGCGGCACCGGAACGAAGCAGGTTGCGGCTTACAATAAGATCCGCATCGGCACCGCATACTCCTCTTGAAGCCTTCGGAGTGATGCGGCACGGTCCCATGTTGCAGATTTTGCAGCAGATTCCGGCCATTCCGAAATTGCACTGGGGCTTCTGACGATCAAAACGGTCAAATGCCGTGTCGATACCAAGCATTTCGGAACGAAGGATCATTTCTCTCACAGCAGGATCCGGCGTACCGTCTATGACATCCTGCTTTGACGGAAATGTCTTGCGGTACTCTCCGACTGCCCTGGTGTAATCTTTGATAAATGCGGCATCACTGTCATCAGTGCCGTCAGCGCCATGCTCGCCCTTCAGGATCACAACAGGTACGCCGTGCTCGTCAAAGCCGATAATATTGCGGTGAGTATGGATATGGGCAGGATTTTCGTCATGATGATGGTGGTGACCGTCATGATCATGATGATGTCCGACTGAAACGCCCGGCACCGCTGAAACCTTCTCAAACGGTTCTCTTCCTGCTATACCCGTTATTTTTATACGATCATCTTTATCTGCTGTTGACATGCAATAACTCCGAAAATACGGTATTTTGTGTTGATTTAATGAATTTAAACGACTATGCACTGTGCTGAATGCATAACCGGACAAATGCTGCAGTTGATGCAGAATGAAAGACAGATCCCGCCGGAATCAGTATTCCGCACATTCTGGATACTGTCGAAAAAGAAAACTCATACCCCGGCTGATTTAAATGCTGTCAGCTTCAGACAGGATGCCCAGAAAACGACAGCGGCGGCAATCACGCACAGGCTCAGTTTGAAATCATCGATAATTTCAGCGACACCAGGTTTGAAGGCCTCAGCCCCCTCTTCCGCCACAGCTGCAGCAAGATCCACACTCCACATCAGCATGCTGCCGAAAAACATATAGCAAAGTAGTTCAAAATGATATCTGCGGGAACGATCTTTTACAAAGCCGAGAGTGCTCAGGACACAGCATACAAACATTGACAGAACCAGGATCATGCCTTTTCTCCAAAACAGAAAATGAACTTAATTCAAATACGCAGTCAACCGAAAGCCGGTTAAATGCCGTCACCCGATGAAACAGGAGCGCCGACGCAGGAGATAATCCTTTTCTCCGCAACAGCAAACACGGCATACGCAACCGTCACAAGAACCGCCATGGCAACGCCGACTGTAGCGAGCTCATGCAGCATAACCGCCGTATCCTCGGGACTCTTCATTGCCGTTATGAAGGGAGGAGAGAAAATCAGTTCACCATGCCACAGATGCTCTATGGCAAGAAGCAGAGAACCGCCGAAAAGCAGAAATGAAAGCCTTCGACAGTGAAAAGCCACCTTCCGTGCAGAAACTTCTCCTGATTTACCCAGCGCAAAGGATGAAACTATGAGCAGCGCAGCTTCTGCAGCAGGAACAAAAAAACAGCACATTTACCCCCCCGTAACGAATAACCAATTACCCAGTATGTATATAGGTATTATAATTTATCGCTGCCGTTAATTCAACAAAATTTGTTATAAATCACATTTATCAGCAGGTAGGAGTCAAAAAACGGCTGCCACCTGTGCGGAAAACAGGAATTACAGATGCCCTATAACGTATTGATTTATCAGCAGAAGATTTTCATCAACAGCAAAGGATCAAACTTTCGTATAATGATGACAAAGGTAATGATGCTGATGCACCTGACAGGAAGATCAGCAGAAATATTGTTTCAGACGCAAGGGAGTGCAGTTTCATGAATTTAAAAATATCAGCAGAAACAAAATTCAGAATTATCACCATATCAGCCGCGCTTATGGCATATCCGGCATGCGCATCCGCCGCCTCACCGTATCAGATCGGTGATTTTGTCGAATTCACCTCATTTCCGCAGGATTCAAATGCCGATAAATCAGTTTCTATACCTCTTGAATGGCAGATACTAGAAATTGATCAGGAGAACCACAAAATGCTCCTGCTCTCCCGCTACGGAATAAAGGCATCCTCCTACTGCGCACCAGCTGCCGGCATCGACTACGCAGAAAGCTGCAGCTACGAATACAGCAGTGCAGTCTCCTCTCTGAACGGTCTTGAGGACGGCGAGAGTCTGGTAAATTACCTCCCGGACGGAGACGCGGAGAACAGCGGCGCCGTTCCTTTCATGGATGACACCTTCTTCCTGCTGAGCGCGGCGGAGGCTGAAAAATATCTAAAAAATGCCGGTGACAGAATTCTCTATCCGACGCCTGAAATGTCCAAATCCGGAAGTAAAGCAGATCTTACAGATCAGGGATACGGCTGGTGGTGGCTCAGAAGCGACAAGGAAAGTGATCACGCGCCGTTTGTTGATTTCAACGGAAAAATCCATAATGAGGGAACCTGTGTATTCCACGGCGGCGGACTGCTCAGACCGGCAGTCTGGATTGATACGGAAAAGTTCAGAGGAAAGGTTATCAAAAAGCCCTATACGTTAAAATTCGGCCAGTACCGTCAGAATGACACAGGAACCCAGGTCGATCCTATTGAGTGGATTGTGGTATCAGAAGATGCAAAAGGAAACAGACTGCTTGTAAGCAGATACGGACTTGACTACCATCCGTTCTTCTCAGGAACCGAGGAGGAGGAATACAACGCATGGAAATGGAGCAGTTCAGCCATGCGTCAGTTCCTGAACGGCCAGTTCCTCAACACGGCATTCAGCAGCAAAGAAAGAAAATTCATAGTTGAATCACAAATCAGATCCAACGAATTTATTTTCGGCGATGACCAGGAGGGTCAGAGCAGCGACAGGATATTCCTTCTAAGCGGAAAGGATGTCGCAAAGTACCTTGTGGACTACAGCTACAGAAATGCGGAGGCGACGCCTTTTGCCGCATCAAAAATAAAAAAGGCGCACCCGGATTATGACGGGGAGACGATAAATGCAAAGAAAAAAACCTGGGTTCTCAGAGAGCGCAGCAACGCCATGGAATGCTACGACGGATGCACGCAGATGAGGATCGTTGAAAACGGTCACATGTCAGAAAACGGACCGGGGGCCGCTGACAGTTTTGTTGTAAGACCGGCCATGTGGGTATCACCCGGCTTTGACAAATAGGATCGAACAGAAATGACCGAAGCGCTGCCATGGCTTCTTGCCAATCAAATCTGCTCATTCTTCATAATGATCCTGATGGGCTTTGCCGCGACCAGGTTCGGACTTATCGGCACTGCTGAAACCAAAGGGATCACAAGGCTGCTCATGTATGTAATTACACCATGCGTGATCCTGATGGCCTACCAGACTGACTACAGCTCCGATACAGCCGGTAGTCTTGTTCTTGCTTTTCTGGCAGCCATTGCCATCCACATCCTGTTCATTGCAGGAGCAGGGGTGACCGGTTCCATATTCAAACTCACCAGCGTGGAAAGGTGCAGCATAATCTACACAAACTCCGGCAATCTGACAGTTCCTCTTGTCATGGCGGTAATGGATGCCAGAGCTGTGATGTTCACTACAGCCTACCTTGCTGTCCAGACAGTGCTGATCTGGACTCACTGCTTTACCATGATTGATCCGAATGCCAGGAACTCATGGAAAAAATCTCTGTTCAACATCAACAATCTTGCCGTTGTCACCGGCATTGCACTGTTCTTTTTTGAAATCAGAATCACCGGCCCCCTGGAAAGCGCCATGCGAAGTGCCGGCAGCACCATCGCACCGCTTGCCATGTTCTCAATCGGCATAATGCTGAGCACCGCAAAGTTCAGTGACATTCTTAAAGCAAGAAATTTCGGCGTATCGCTGCTCAGACTCCTTTTTTTCCCTCTTCTCACCGTGCTGCTGCTTGCGGTATGGCCGGACAAACTTATGTTCGGAGGGAGCTCAGACGTATTTATAGCAGTGCTTCTGGCCGCCGCGGCTCCGTCTGCCGTGCTTGTATCGCAGATGGCGCTTATAAGCAACCAGGACTACCGCTCAGCTTCCGGAGTGAATATCATCACCGATCTGCTTTGCCTTATAACCATACCATTCATAACCTGGTGTTTTATACAGATCATGGGATAATCCGCAAAAATCTAACCGCATTCAGACCGGAATAGTGTCGGCATGAGAAGGGAACTCCGGTGCAGCCCCAGCTCATGCGGGTATACAGTATGAAAAAACCTTAAAAATCCGCACTTAATCATTCTCTTCTAAAGTGTTATTATTGTCACATTCTTAAAATATTGGAATTAAGGGAAATGAAGATTAAAACAGGATACATTTCAGGCATTTTTTTAGGAAGCGCTCTTATTGTTTCCGGCTGCACAACGAGTGTTGACCAGCCCTTTGAACTGGAAACGGATGATTTTGCTCCGACCATGCAGAGTGAAGCGGTAAAAACGGTTTACGTACACCCTGCTTCAGATGCAAGACAGTTCTCCAGGGCTGAATCCACCATTCACCCTGAGCAGATGACCTACAGCAGTTACACAACAGATCTGAACTACACAAAATCAAGGATCATAGCCCGCAGCCAGACGGCATCGTCATGCACAGCGACCAACAGCGTGGCAGGATGCACAGCTGATGCGTCAACCTTCAGTTCTCTTGCCGAAAATATATGCTTCAAGGACAATGTCGCCGCATACTACGTGGAGGAAGCCGTCAAGCGAGGATATGAGGATGCGGGGTACCGCGTGCTGACCAGAAAGACGGACATCAACAAATACACGACTGAAGTTAAAATCAGGGTAGAGAAATTCTGGTACTGGGTTGACTACCAGGGCGAGGATCGCCATGTCCATACGGATATTGTAGCCGTATTTGATACAACTGATCATGAGACCGGCGGAACACACAGTTTCAAGATCAGCAACCGCTATGACACCAAGGTGCCGGGATTCATGAATCCTATGAAGGGTACTGTGAACTCTGCACTTACCGAATATGCCGGTACTGTAAGAAAGAATCTGGGCAGATAAAATAGGAAGAGGAACAAAACCAGATCCATGACACTGTCGTCATGACAACGGAAGCGGAGCAGAACCGATACCGGGAATGGAGAAATCCGATCCGGTCCTTCCTTTCCCGAAAGAATGACTGTCCATATTCCGATGTTATGATCACGATTTCCGGATCAGGGATGATGTTTTGTTTTCAAACATCAGTCCGTCAGTCACTGTCCTTCATAAACGTTACACCGTTAGGTGTGCGTTTGTGATATTTGCCTCTGATATATTCACCAAACACCAGCACCGGTTTGTTCTGTCTGAGAGCCTTCTCCATACTGTCGATGGTACCATTTCCGTAGTCAGTGCAGATCACAATATCGGAATCGCTTACCACCTTGGTGTTTCTCTCAAGGTATCCCCGCCCGGTATTAACTATGTTGGCCTTCTCGTAATTTCGTCTCAGATAATCACAAAGTGTACTGTTATGCGTCACATTAGGTGCATAAACGGTCAGCGGTATGCCGTGCTCATAGGCGTAGTTCATTCCTGCGGTGTCGGCACCATATGCACCGCCGGTAACTATCAGTTCAATATCAGTAAGCGAATCCAGATATTTGATCACTCTTTCCACAGATTTTTTTCCCGGCTTTCTGCTGCCGATAACTGCATATTTCATAAATACTCCAGATCAGGACTGTTGCGGATTGAAAAAGAAAAACTAAAAAAAGGACTCAAATAAAGATTAATCCAGGATAGATCCCGGACAAGGAAGATAAGAGAAACTGTTCGATTAGGCAAAAACAGAGAATTCAGAAAGTATCAGAGATCCTTCGGATCTACAGCTTCAAAACGATACTTCTGGCTGGCTTCAGGATACTTCTGATGATCCACCTCGCTCATGAACATATCGTATGGACGGATGTAGACTTCAAAAGGCGGATACAGCCCCTGGTACACAATGTACTTTTCCTTTGTTTCCGAATGAACAGCTGTCGAGAGAATCTTGTACAGATGATCCGCAGATGCAGGATCGTCCCACTGTCTTTTGAAATGACGCACCACATCACCTGTTCTGAGTCTTTCTTCCATCTGCTTCACCACCTGCAGCTCATTCTCAGTCAATTTTTATGGAACACCATAAAACTGACAGTTCAAACCGGAAACTGCTATTCCTGAAAGAGACCTACGTAAATCCCGTCTATATCAAGAGAGTCACGATGGAGATCCACC
>CADBNP010000179.1 GCA_902796095.1 uncultured Aeromonadales bacterium
AGAGATACTGGGGAACCCCTATCCCTGTGCTTAACCTTGACGACGGTCAGGTTGTTCCGGCTCCTGAAGATCAGCTTCCGGTAATCCTGCCTGAGGATGTGACCATGAACGGTGTTCAGAGTCCGATAAAAACAGATAAAACCTGGGCGGAAACATCCTTTGAGGGCAGACATGCTCTCAGGGAAACAGACACATTTGATACCTTTATGGAATCATCATGGTATTACGCCAGATACTGCTGCAGCGATTTCAGTGAAGGAATGCTGGATCCTGAAAGAACGAACTTCTGGCTTCCTGTAGATCAGTACATCGGCGGCATAGAGCATGCCTGCATGCATCTTCTCTATGCAAGATTCTTCCACAAGCTTCTCCGGGATGCAGGTCTTGTCAGCTGTGACGAACCTTTCAAAAAGCTGCTCTGCCAGGGTATGGTTCTTGCGGATGCCTTCTATTACAATGCCGATGACGGCTCAAAGGTTTGGGTAAGTCCTCTAGATGTCAAAACAACAAGGGATGAAAAGGGACGCATCATCAGTGCCGTATCCTCCGACGGACATCAGCTTGTCCATGCCGGAATGACAAAGATGTCAAAATCAAAAAACAACGGTATTGATCCTCAGGCCATGGTTGAGCTTTACGGCGCCGATACGGTAAGACTGTTCATGATGTTCGCCTCTCCCGCCGAGCTGACACTGGAATGGAAGGAGGAGGGAGTCGAGGGAGCCCAGAGATTCCTCAAAAAGCTGTGGAATACTGTCATGGCAATGCTGCCGTACAAAGATCTGAAACTGGATCTGAACAGTCTCACCGACAGTCAGAAGGATCTGCGCCGTGAACTGCACAAAACCATAGTCAAAGTCACTGACGACATCGGCCGCCGCCAGACCTTCAATACGGCCATAGCCTCCATCATGGAGCTTCTGAATGCCATGAACAGATCAAGCCAGGAGACTGATCAGGACAAGGCACTGATTATCGACATCATCAACCATGTAGTTCTCATGCTGTATCCGATAACTCCTCACATATGCTTTGCTCTATGGGAGAAGCTGGGACACGCAACCCATATTGATGATGAAGTCTGGCCGGTTGCTGATGAAAGTGCACTGAAGGCCGAGAATATGCTTATTGTTGTTCAGGTGAACGGCAAGGTGAGAAGCAGACTCAGTATTGCTGCAGGTGCTCCAGAGGAGGAGGTTAAAAGCACAGCTCTTGCCGATCCTGCAGTAATCAAACACACCGAAGGCAAGCAAATCAGAAAGGTTGTTTATGTTCCGGGCAAACTGCTTAACATCGTAGCCGCCTGACAGCAGCCGCGCATGCTTTCCCCTGATCCTCATTGTTCACGCTGATGAGGATCTTTTTGGGGTTATACCTGCCACAGGACATTTTATTTGTACACTTTATTTATGCGCAGTTACTTATGAAAAGCAACGGACATATATTCACCATCTGCATTCTGGTTATGGCTGTGTTCATCAGCGCATGCAGTTTCCGCCTGCGCGGACTGGATCAGAGCAGTGTAACGACAAAATACTCCAGCATTTATCTCAGAGGAGATTCCGAATCACTGCTCTACCAGGAACTCTATGCCAGACTCAACACCCTGGGACTTCCTCTGGTAGATCAGGTCGGTGAAGGAACCGTGATTATCGCCTTTTCGGGACCTAAAATAAAGAAGTCACTGCTGTCCGTGGACAGTCACTCCCAGGACGTGGAATACTCCATCAGCAGCAAAACCGTATATTACTTCATCGACGGCGGAATTCCGGAAAAGGATCAGAAGCCGGTCCGCAGACTTTCAGGTCACTCGAGAAATCACCTTAACAAAAACGACGAGGTACTTGGATCTGCAAATGAAGCGGAGATTATTGAAAACGAGCTGGTAAAACAGACCGCAGAGGATATTTACATTCAGTTTCTGAGACTGTAGCAGTGGAACTCAAAAATATAGATTTAGCCGCAAATCTCTACGACCATCTCCAGAGGAACGGTACAGCCGGACTGATCCTGCTTCTCGGAGATGATTTCTACATACAGTCATCACTGGCTGGGGCTGTTGAAAGGTACTACACCGAAATCTGCGGCAGCAACATAATCCGACTGAATGCAGATTCAGCCCAGTGGTCGGATATCGAAACAAGCATCTGCTGTTTTGACATTTTCTCCCCGAACAAACTAGTTGTACTTTCCGGTGCCGACACGGCCAAGCTCAAGGAACTGTCCGGTCACAGCCGTGAACTGACGGATAATCTCGGCGGCGATAAAATACTTCTGGTTCTGGGACCGCATCTTAAAAAGGATACCCTGAAAACAGGCTGGTTCACCAAACTTAAGGATGTTCCTAATTATACTGTCCAGTTCTATCCGCCCGAGATCAGCAGGTTTCCAAGATGGCTGGTGCAGGAAGCTGCATATTTCGGGTTTTCTCTCGATATGCGTGCCGCCTGTCTTCTGGCTGAATCATATGAAGGCAATATCGGAGGTGCCGTTCAGACCATAAAAACCATCGGAATGCAGGGAAAAAACAGGATTGCCGACAGCGATGTCATGCCTTTCCTCAGTCAGAGCACCAGATTCGCAGTTTTTGAGATTTCCGACGCCCTTCTTGCGGAGGACAGCTACCGCAGTCTGAAAATTCTCCATTCCCTGGAAACACAGGGAGACTTTACTTCACTGCTTCTTGCCGAACTGAATAAAATGCTGAGTCTGATTATGAAACTGAAGCAGTCCGAGGAAACCGGCGTCCAGCCTCAGAGTCTTTTCAGAGCCTACGGTATTATTCTCCAGACGAAACAGAACCAGTACTACAACGTGGCTAAACGGATGCCGGTACCGCACCTGAACAACCTGCTCAAACTGTTTGCTCTCATCAACCGCACAAGAATGACCTTTGACAACGCCCAGACCATGAGGTATCTGGAGGTGTTCACCGCATTCTTCAGCAGTCCCCGGGATCTGGAAAAATTTCTGATCGGAACAGCGGCATCAAATCCATGAAGACACCAGTCGGAATTTTAGGAGGAACCTTCGATCCGCCTCATCTCGGCCACACCACTGTAGCTTCTGAGATAAAGAAAATACTGGGACTTGAGACCGTATATCTGATGCCGAACCATATTCCTCCCCACAAGGCTCCGGCATCAGCCACGGATGAACACCGTGCGGCCATGGTAAAGCTGATCTGCAGTCACAGCAGTGATTTCAGATATCTTGATACGGAAATTCGCCTCGGAAAAACGTCCTACCTGTCTGAAACCATGATCCATCTTGCAGAAGACCCTGATTTCAGCCGGAAATCAATTTTTTTCATCATCGGTGCCGATTCTCTTGTTGCACTGCATAAATGGCACAATCCTGATGAAATTTTCAGATACTGCAACATGGCCGTGGCATCAAGACCCGGATATGACACGGATCTGTGCGATGAACACATCAGAAAAAGAATCGTATCCCTGAATAAGCTAGATCCGGAAAAAAACGGTCAGATAGTGCTGACAGAAACATCTCTCATCAGGGTATCATCAACCATGCTGCGAAACAATCCTGCCGGCATCAGTCCGGATACTGTGGATCCGATGGTGGTGGATTACATCAGAAGGAACAATCTGTACCATGCTTAACGGTCTGAGAGTGGCTGTGGTTATACCCTGCTTCAAAGTCAGAGCACAGATCCTGGAGGTGCTTTCCGGAATACCTCCCGAGATTGACGAAATAATATGCGTTGATGACGGATGTCCCGATCACAGCGGCAGTTTTATTACAGAAAACTGCAGGGATCCGCGGCTTACAATACTGTTCAATGACAGGAATCAGGGAGTTGGAGGTGCCGTAATGACCGGCTACCGTCACTGCATCCAAAGGGATCGGTTTGATGTTGTGGTAAAACTCGACGGAGACAACCAGATGGATCCTGCCAGAATACCCGATCTTCTGAAGCCTGTTCGTGAAGGACAGGCAGGCTACAGCAAGGGAAACAGATTCGGCAATCTCAGAGTCATACATAAAATGCCTCTGCCGAGACTGCTTGGTAATCTCGGCGTATCTCTGATCTGCAGGTTCTCATCAGGCTACTGGCACATACAGGATTCTGCCAACGGCTATACGGCAATATCCACGGATGTACTCAAAAATCTGCCCCTGGACAAAATCAGCCGTAACTATTTTTTCGAAAGCGATATGCTCTGCCATCTCTATTATCTCCGTACTGCCGTGACAGAAGTAGGCATGGACGCCAGATACGGCAGTGAAACCAGCAACGTAAATGAATTAAGAGAAATCATTATTTTCGCATTTATGCACGCAAAACGGTTTCTCCAGCGTATTTTCAGAATGTATGTAAGAAAGCCGGCGGCTGGAACAATTCCGCTCGTCCTGGCTGCCGCAGCTTCTGCTGCGGTTCCGGTCATGCTTATGCTCGGCAAAGACATGACCGGCATCCTGCTCTGTACTGCTATCGCCATTCTGTTCCTTGTCATATTTTTTATTTTTGACTTATCAGGAGAGCCCCGGGGGGCATGCAGGCGGCAGTCTGCGAATAATCAGGAAGCAAAAAATTCCTGACATGCAGATGAACTAGCAGTTCAAAAAAAATCTGAACAAAACGTAAAATTTAAGCTCAACCTCCTTAAAGGATGTTAAATACTGCCAGGATCAGTCCGGATGTCTGTCAAAAGTCTGCGGGGGATCCTGAAACCGAAAATTTGATGTTCCCGCAATTTCTTATAAACCGGGACTGGAAAAGACGAGGCAGATCATGATCTATCTTGGTGCAATACTGTGCGGCATAGGGCTGGCATTCGGACAACTGCTTTTTAAACTGTGTGCCAACTCCTACAGAGATGCGGGAACTGTTTTTGAAGGGCATGTACTGATTTACTTTATGAGTTCGGTCACCTTCTACGGATTCATAACCCTGCTCTGGATCTGGCTTCTGAGCAGGGCGGATCTCGGCAGGCTTTATCCGTTTATGGCTCTTGCCTTTGCCGTGGTTCCGATTCAGAGCTACTTTTTCCTCGGAGAAACCTTCTCAGTAAGATATTTCATCGGCATTGCCCTGATTATGATCGGAATTACACTGACAGTATGGCAGGCTGACACTCCACACGACTGAAGTCGCTGGATTACTGCTTCAGCGATTACTGCGCTGCTGCGAGAGCTTTAGTTTTACACAGTCTCAGCAAACGTAAATTTCCGTATCTCCTGCAGTATTTGCCTGTATTCATACTACTGACATCATGAATATATGGTATCATTTATGCAAACTTTCGCAGATGTATGTCACTGTATATCAATAATTAAAAGGTTCCGGTTATCATTCTCGCGGCTAAAACCGCGGGTTTTCCCGCAAGCAATGGGTTATAAGACATGGCAATAGTATTCATTACCATCATGCTTCTGTCCGTCAGTTTGCTGGGCAGACTGACCAACGCCCTGCTCTTTGCAAAAATACTGAAGGCTCAGCAGACCAGAACCCTACAGTGGATAGCTCTGGACTACACCACCGGCTGCTCGGTGCTCATCATTCTTGCCCAGCTGTTGCTTGCTCTTGGCAAATACACGCCCCAGCTTGCCTTCGGCGGTCTTGTTCTGCTGATTTTTATTGAAGTAACGCTTCTGATCTACAAGGAAAAAACCGAATATCTGGGGATCAGTTATCAGTATCTTCTGGCCATAATTTTTCTCGGTCTTGCAACGACTCTGATAAGCGTGCATCACCCGGGATTCTGGGATGACACCTCATACCATCTTATAGTATCCCGGGATCTGGCAAGAAACGGTGATCTGACTCCGAACCTGTTTCTCCGCTATCCGTTCTCACCGTTCAATGTGGATATTCTGTTCTCCCTCTGTTTTTTTGCCACTGACTTCAACCCGGATACCAGCGTCTACTACTGTCAGGCTCTTGCCAATGCACCACTGTTTTTTATCATTCTTCTGCTGGCAGCAAGCATTCAGCAGTTCACCAGAAGTCTAAGCTGTCTTCTGATTGGTCTTACCCTGTTTGTAGCTCTCAGAAAAACCTCCGTGACGGTCCACACAGGATATGCATATGTGGATTATGCCGCTGCTCTTTTTACCTTCTCGGCATTCTACTACCTTATGGTCATCCGCCATCACCGGCATCTTTTTCTCTACATTTTTTTAGGACTTCTTCTCGGTATAACAGCAGGATGCAAATATCAGGCGGCAGCAGTCGCCGCAATCATTACAGGCGGAGCCGTAACCTATTTTCTGATCCACAGAATGATAAAACAGACAATATGTCTGATCCTGTCCTGTGCGGTCTTCGGCTCCTTCTGGTATATCAGAAACTATATTCAGGACGGCAATCCGGTAGATCCGTTCCTTATCGATATTTTCGGCTCAAAGGTATGGGATGCCGAGGATTTTGCCTCCAACACATCAGATATAAGATTTGATCATCCTCGAGGTTTCACCGCCATCGTTCATCATTTTCTCTGGTCTCTTGTGTTTGTATGGCTTCTGGTGGCTGCAAGATGGGCGTACCTAATATTCAAATACCGCAGCATTACCGCGTCTGAAATAAAGCTGTCCGACTACATAAGTCTCGGACTGACCGTATACTCCATGCTCTGGCTGGAATTCTTTCCTATCCCCAGATATCTCGTTCCTGTCATCGGCATACTTATTCTCTATGCAGTGGTAATCAGCAGCAGATACTTCAGAAAAATAAGTCCTCTTATCGTGATCCCGTTTCTGATCCTGGCCCTGGTGTGCAGGCTGACCGAACCGACCAGGGATCACTGGGCAAACTCAAAAAAGCAGAGGGAACTGTTCATAACAGCATCAAAACTGTCCCTGCCAAGCGACAGACTTCTGACCATTGATGTAGCCGAGCGCAACAAATACTTCTATGACGGAGTAACTGTAGGAGATCTCTACGGCAATGCACGTTTCAGTCAGTTTTATCAGGTAGGAACCGAGAAGCTGCTTCCTCCGGAGGAATTCCTTGACAAGATGAAATTCTTTAAAACCCGCAGAGCCGTAATCAGCAGCAGGGTTCTTGATGAAAGCAGGATCAACGAATACAGATCCCTTTTTCATTTTATAAGTTCCTCCCCCGGTAAACGCGGTGGATATCTGATAGAGCCTCTTGCACAGGTAATAACATGCAAGTGGCTTCCTCCTCATTCCCAGTGGATGGAGGCGACCGAAACAGGCGGCAGTTCAGATCTTAAATCAGATTTGACTCTCCTGCTTAACCTTTCCGGAAGAGGTATCAACACGGACGGATGCAGCAGAAACAAAACATCCAGATATTTCAATATTTCACTTAACTTTGCAGAACTTGCCGACTGGGAGCGGCTGGACGGAACTCTGGTTATAAAAGATGATTTAGGCAATGTTCTGTTTACGGCGGATACCGGCGAAATACCTGTGTCATATGACGAAACCGGACACAGGATCAGAACCATACGCATAGAAGGGATCCCGAAATTCGAGCTTCAGGACATGAAGCATCTCAGTCTGGAAATGTCTGGTTCCGGTGACCAGACCATCGGATATCTCTACAGTGAGGCAATGTTCATTGAGCCGGCAGACATGAAAACCGAAGACGGTGACAGCAGTCTCTGACAGAAAACAGTTTTGAACCGCATCACAGATTTAAAACTGTGTGTTTTAACAGCATCATGGGTTATAATACTTTTTATTTTACTGTTTATATTCTTGGTACCTTGAAAATATTTTTGATTGCAGTGGGAACCAAAATGCCTGACTGGGTAAATGCGGGATTTGAAGAGTACCGCAAACGGTTTCCGAGAGACAACAGACTTGAACTTATAGAAATTCCTGCACAGCACAGGGGAAAAAACGCCGACATAGACAGAACCATCGAAAAAGAGGGTGAACTGATGCTGGAGGCTGTTCCCCGGGGGGCTCATATTGTCACGCTTGATATACCGGGTAAGCAGTATACTACACTTCAGCTTGCAGAGGTTATGAACAGATGGCGTGGACTCGGTCAGAATATAGCACTTCTTGTGGGGGGTGCTGAAGGACTGTCAGCAGCATGCAAACAGAAAGCCAATGAAAGCTGGTCTCTTTCCTGTCTGACAATGCCGCATCCTCTCGTCAGGATTGTCATCGCTGAGGCACTGTACCGGGCCTGGTCTCTTACAGCCGGTCTGCCGTATCACCGTGAGTAGCCATGACATTCAATTTTAATCAGGATCCATCAAGACCGCTTCAGCAGCGCGTCATTTTCAGAGACAACATAGCGGAAGCCAACCTTTTTAAAGGCAGAATTCTTATTGCCCTCAGCGTGGTGATCCTTATGACTGTTGCCCTGATTTACAACCTGTATGATCTGCAGATTGTAAGATATGAATCATTCGCAAGCCGCTCAAACTCAAACCGCATCAAAATTATTCCAATAGCTCCTCCGAGAGGCCTGATCTACGATCGCTACGGTAATCTTCTGGCGGAAAACCAGCCCCTTTATGAAATAGAGGTTATTCCTGAAGATATCGATCGGGGCAAAACCGTGCGCAACACCCTGATAGAGCTGAAGGCACTTCTGGATCTTCCCTTTGAAGAAAAGGACATAGATCTGCTTGTGGACAAGATCCGCCTCGGTAAAAAATTCAAGCCCATAGTAGTTGCAACAAAACTAACGGAAGAACAGATTGCCACCTTCTCCGTCAATCAGTATGACTTTTCCGGCTTTTACGTTCAGCCCAAACTCAAGAGGTTCTATCCCTTCGGAAGCACGCTTACCCACGCTCTCGGATATGTGGCCAGAATCAATCAGAAGGACGTAGAGCAGCTGGAAAGGCTGAACAAGACAAAAAACTATGCCGCCACCCAGGACATCGGCAAGCAGGGTGTGGAAAAATACTACGAGGACATACTCCACGGGACGGTAGGCTACAAAAAGGTGGAGGTTGACAGTACAGGACGCGTTGCCCGCACAATAGAATTTGCGCCGCCTACCCCGGGAAAGGATATTTATCTGACCATTGACATCAACCTGCAGAAAAAGGCGCAGGAGCTGCTGGGAGAAACAAAGGGTGCAATTGTTCTGCTGGATCCGAACAACGGTGAAATTCTCGCCTTCGCATCAAATCCAAGCTATGATCCGAACATGTTTGTCCGGGGAATTCTGTCATCTGAGTACAACGAACTGCTTAACAATCCGGATCGTCCACTTATCAACCGTGTGTCCCAGGGTGGATATGCACCGGCATCCACAATCAAGCCTCTCATGACAGTAATGGGACTGAATGAGGGGCTGATTACTCCGAAGACCCAGTTTTTCGGAGGACCGTACTACAGTCTGCCCGGCTCCAAACACAAGTTCAGAGACTGGCGGCGCTGGGGTCACGGATGGATGGATGTCTACCGTGCCATTGAAATTTCCTGCGACACCTTCTTTTATGATCTGGCATTTAAGGCAGGTATCGACAACATAAACAAATACATGGGACAGTTCGGCTTCGGCAGGCATTCCGGCATAGATCTGTATGAGGAATCCCTGGCCAATCTGCCAAGCAAGCAGTGGAAACAGGGAAGATTCAAGCAGGTATGGGTACCAGGAGATACCGTACCTATCGGCATAGGCCAGGGCTACTGGTCCACAACTCTTATACAGCTGGTAAAGGCTCATGCGATACTCATCCAGCACGGAAGAAACATTATTCCTCACCTCGCACTCAACTACGCAGAAATGGCACCCCTTGAGTTTGCCATCAACAACCCGCGTCAAAAGTATGTTCCTCCAAAGGAAACAGCCGTGGAAGTTACAAACAAAGGATACTTTGACGTTGGAATGAAGGGTATGTATCTGGTTATTAACGGTCCTGAAGGCACCGGCAGAAGAGCTTTTGCCGGAACCAAATACAAGGCTGCAGGCAAATCCGGAACAGCGCAGATTATAACAATCAAGCAGGATCAGCATTACAATGCATCTGCCATAGCCAAGGAACACCGGGACAATGCTCTGTTCGTGGCATTTGCACCATATGAAACACCGAAGGCTCTGGTGGGAGTGATCCTTGAAAATGCCGGCGGCGGAAGTAAGTTCGCAGCTCCCATAGCCAGAAAAATGCTTGATGCATATCTTCTGGATCCGGCTCATCCTCAGATAGAGATTCAGGATAAGAAAGCGGAAAAAACAAAGAAATGATAAACAGACTGATCAATACATTCAAAAATCTGCATGTTGATGTTCCGCTGCTCATCGGTGTGATAGCTCTTATGTGTACCAGCATTGTGGTTCAGTACTCAGCCACTAATGAAAATGTCGACATGACGATGTCACAGATAATCAGAACTTTCGTGGCACTGGCTGCAATGCTTGTCATGGCTGCTGTTTCGCCAAAATTCTATGCCAGATGGGCTTATGCCGGCTATGCCTTCTGTACCGTTCTTCTGATCCTTGTTCTTATCATAGGACACGTGGGAAAGGGAGCGGAACGCTGGCTGGATCTTGGAATAGTACGATTCCAGCCTGCCGAATTTCTGAAACTGATCATGCCTATGACAATAGCCGCATTTTTTGCAAAAAGGGTTTTACCCGCTAAATTCATACCATGCATTATAGCATTCGGGATGATAATGTTCCCCGTGGCTCTTATCGTTCTTCAGCCGGATCTTGGAACTGCGGTACTCATAGCCGTGTCGGGATGCTTCATTATCTATCTTGCAGGACTCAACTGGTATCTGATCCTGTCAGGAGCTCTTCTGTTTGCCCTGTACGCTCCCATACACTGGTTTTTCTTCATGTATGACTATCAGAAGCAGCGTATATTCACCTTTCTGAATCCTGAATCTGATCCTCTGCATTCAGGATACAACATTATCCAGTCAAAAATCGCCATAGGCTCCGGCGGAATGGTGGGCAAGGGCTGGCTGCACGGAACACAGTCCCACCTGCAGTTTCTTCCAGAAAGTCATACCGATTTCATCTTTGCGGTTTTCTGCGAGGAGTTCGGGTTCGCTGGTGTACTGTTTCTCATGTCTCTGTACGCCGCGGTAATTGCAAGATGTGCATATATTTCCATGCATGCACAGAATACCTTTGAACGCCTGCTGAGCGGAGCTCTCACTCTCACATTCTTCTTTTATATATTTGTAAATGTGGGCATGGTAAGCGGACTGCTTCCGGTAGTGGGCGTTCCTCTGCCTATGATAAGCTACGGCGGCACATCGATGATAACATTGTCGGCCGCTTTTGGTATAATCATGGCGATCAGTACACATCGTAAAAAACAACAATATTAATACTTAGGAAGTGAAATGAAATTAAAAAGTTTGGTGGCTTTAATCACAGCCGGTATCGTGACCTTCACAGGAATCTGTGCTGACGCCGCAGAAATAACAAAACAGACTTCCCACAGACTGGCTGAACTAAGCCGGGAAACCAACGTTGACATTCATCTTTTACGCCATGCGGTATCCCATGCAACCTATCAGCCCAAAATTATTGAAATGATCACAAAGCCATGGGAAAGCAAGCCATGGTACAAATACCGCACCATATTTCTTACTGATAAGAGAATCAATGAGGGAGCTGCGTTTCTTAAGCGTAATCTTAAGGAGCTGGAGCGTGCCGAACAGGTCTTCGGTGTTGAGAAGGAAATTATTGTGGCAATTCTCGGTGTTGAAACCACCTACGGTCAGAATATGGGTTCATGGAAAATCGTAGATGCCCTGTATACTCTCGGTTTCCATTATCCAAAGCGTGCCCAGTATTTCAGCAAGGAATTTGCAAACTACGTGAAGCTTGCCAGCAACCAGGAATGGGATGTCGACGGTCGCAGCGGATCCTATGCCGGTGCCATGGGTATGGCTCAGTTTATGCCTTCAAGCTACCTGAGCTATGCTGTCGATTTCAACCGTGACGGCAAAAAAGATCTGTTTTACTCCCCCAGCGACGCAATCGGCAGTATCGCCAACTACTTCAAAAACAGTAAATGGGTGTTTGGCAAACCTGTAGCATTCGAGGCTGAAATAACCAAACGTTCAGCTGTAGCATCACTGCTTGGAGGCAAACCAATCCCAAATGTTACAGTTGGCGAACTGAAAAGACGCGGTGTTGAGATTTATGCCCCAAGAGGTGCGGTAAAAGATCAGGACAAAGTCAAGCTGCTGGAACTGGATGGAGACGACGGCAAGATATACTATGTGGTCTATCCGAACTTTGTTTCCATCACACGTTACAACACCAGTCCTCTTTACGCCATGGCCGTATACCAGCTGAGCCAGGAAATCAGGAGAAAGGCCGGATACAGAATTGATGAACCGGGATTCAGACCCGGTCACCACAGAAACGATATGCACGATAATCCTGTGCACCATGACAATAGTCATGGTCACGGAGTTCCACCGAAGCCTCAGCATAACGGCAAGACTGAGCACACACCCGCACCGAAGCCGCAGCATAACAGCAGGCCGCATGCACCTGCACCGAAGCCGCAGCACGGAAGAGCGTCATAACAGTTGAGTGGATTTAACGTATAATGAAATATCTGAAAATACTGTCCGTCTGCATTCCGTTAACCATTTCCGGATGTACCACAACGGAAAATTATCAGTACTTTCCGGAACAGTCCGTGCAGACGTCCGAGCAGAAGCCGCTGATTGTCCGCAGGAAGACATACGCTACCGGCATTGGAACCGATGCAAAAAAATATCTTCACCGACAGGTCAATACAGCCAATCTGAAGGGTGTTCAAATCAAGTATGAACCGTACTCCCGCATCGGAAACGCTGACTATACTCTCAATGGTGTCAGATATGAGGTGTGGAATGATATTGAGGATTATCAGGAAATAGGCATTGCATCCTGGTATGGTCCCGGATTTCATGGAGAAAAAACTTCAAACGGCGAGGTCTACGATCAGAAATCCATCAGTGCCGCACATAAAAACCTGCCACTGCCGTCATATGTAAAGGTCACAAACCTTGAAAACAACAAATCCATTGTTGTGCGGGTCAATGATCGCGGTCCGTTCCACGATGGAAGAGTGATAGATCTGTCAGAGGGTGCCGCCAATCTTCTTGACGTTGTAAAAAACGGCACGGCAAAGGTTAAACTGGAACTGATCAAGGTCCCGGAGCCTCCTAATGCCCAGCAGTTAAAGGATCAGATGCATAGCCGTTATATTCAGGTTATCGCCACCAATGATCAGGTTAAGGCAAACGAATTTGCCAGGAATCTGAGAAAGAAACTTTCCAAAAACGAAAAGGAAATATTTGTAAGAACATATACAGGAATGTACAAGGTCTACCTTGGACCGTTCCGTCCAAATATAGCAGAAAAGGAACTGGAGAAAGTACGTTCCGTTGGTTATCCAAACTCCTACCTGCTGTATCTGGATTAATCATAACGGAGATATGAAATGAAACTCAGTCAGTTACTAACAGTTCTGGCAACTGCAACACTGTTCTGCAGTCTTACCGCATCTGCAGATCCGAAGCCGACACCGAACAAACCGGCTCCAAAGCCTAATCCTCAGTCTGTGGTGCTGGACGTAATGCCGGAACCGCCTCAGCTCAGCGAGCAGGCGTATATCCTGATGGATTATGATACCGGAGCAGTTCTCCTCGGACATAACATAAAGGAAAAAATAATTCCTGCATCTCTTACCAAGATGATGACCTCATATGTTATCGGACAGGAAATACAGGCCGGACGCCTCGATAAAGATACGATGGTGACCATCAGCAAGAACGCATGGTCAAAAAACTACGGTGATTCTTCAAAGATGTTCATTGAGGTGGGCAAACAGGTCTCTGTCAACGATCTTAATCTTGGCATCATAATCCAGTCCGGAAACGATGCCTGCATCGCAATGGCGGAACACATAGCCGGTTCCGAGGATGCCTTTGCCAGTCTAATGAACGAATGGGCAAAATTCCTCGGAATGAACGATTCACATTTTGTTAACTCTCACGGACTCCATGATGATAACCACTATTCCACTGCCTATGACATGGCTCTTCTCGGACGTCATCTGATCCATGATCTGCCGGATGAATACAAAATATACTCTCAGAAGGAGTTTACCTTCAACAACATAAAGCAGATTAACCGCAACCGTCTTTTATGGGATAACTCTCTTCATTTCGATGGCATTAAAACCGGACACCTGAGCCAGGTGGGCTACAATCTGGTAGCATCTGCCGTCGAGACTGTGGACGGTACCAGCTTCAGACTGATCTCCGTAGTGATCGGTGCCAAGTCAGAGGCGCAGCGTGCCGAGGATTCCAAAAAACTTCTAACATACGGTTTCAAATTCTACAAGAAGGTTCCAATAACAGCTGCCGGTAAGGAACTCATAACACAGAGAATATACTACGGCAAAAACAATGATGTAAGTCTCGGATCAGCACAGGAAATCAAGATTGCCATACCCAGAAACAAGGTGGATACAATAAAGGTTTCCGTAAAGCTTGACGACAAGACGAAAATGGAAGCACCTATGAAAAAGGGAACAAAGGTCGGCGCAATTATTGTCCGTTCTGATGACAAGATAATCTACAAAGCACCGCTGGTGGCCCTTGAACAGGTTGACGAATGCGGATTTTTTGGAAAGATTTGGGACTGGCTCGTTAAGTTTTTCACCGGACTTTTCAGTTAAGGGCGAAACAGTATGACAGAAACAAAACATGAACCCACATTCAGAGATCTTCTGAATTTTCCCTGCAAATTCTCTTTCAGAGTTATAGGAGATGATTCTGATCATGTTCAGAATCAGATAGTAAGAGTCATAGAAGACGAGTTTAATCTGGAGATTCTTTCAGATATAACAAGAACTCTTTCCAGAAAGGGAACCTACGCATCATTTCATGTAGAACTGATGGCATCAAGCGAGGAGCAGTTAAAGGCTCTTTATGCGGCTCTGGGAAAAATCGAGAGCGTGAAATACGTGCTGTAGGCGTAAGATGCGTTCAAAGGTAATTGTCCGATACTTAGCAAAAATAACAATGCCGGTAATGGTATTACTGGCATTGTTTATTTTTGTAAGCAATTACTGCATCAACGACTACGCCAGAGATTATATTTTTGACACAATTGATCTGCTTCCGGAAAACGAGGTCGGACTTCTGCTTGGAACGTCAAGACTGACAAGCAGGGGGACCAAAAATCTTTACTTTGACGAACGTATTGATGCTGCCGTAAAACTCTTTCAGGCAAAAAAAATCAGAACTATCATAGTTTCAGGGGACAACCGTCACAAGTCATACAACGAACCCCGGGACATGAGAAGAGAACTCATAAAAAAAGGCATTCCTGAAAAAAGTATTGTTTTCGACTTTGCCGGGCGGCGTACTCTGGATTCTGTAGTCAGGGCAAAAATGATATTCGACCAGGACTCATTTACCATAATCTCCCAGAAATTTCAGAATGAGAGGGCCGTTTACATAGCAAGGCATTACGGAGCTGACGCCGTTGCCTTCAATGCGGAAGGGGAGGCGGATTTAAAAATGAACATGAGAGAATACTTCTCAAGAGCAAAATGCATTATCGACGTACTGGTTCTGAAAACCATGCCACAGATCATGGGAGACAAGGTATTCATACCAAAATCAGTGCAGAACAACGACTCAGAGGGTCCGGACAGATACAGAGTATTTCAAAAATCCTCTGATAACTTCTGAATGTTTTTTTCCCGTGAGTCTTTCTGCTTTCCCGTCTTTTCAGTCGTGACTGGTAATCAGTATTTATCCGGTATTGCACGTCGTGCATTACGCTGGTTCTTGCGTGTATCCGGATGTCTTCTTTCATCATTCACCCAAATTTCAAAACCTCCGTCATCATCCACGTGAACTCGGGTCTCCGCATCATGTGGAATAGATCCGTAATTAACGCCGTTTACAAAAATCTTACGGTTCTGCACCACCACCTGCACATTACGAATCGTAAGATATCCCGGACCAATCATAGTGGCATCATGTTTTCCCACCACCTGGGTTCTGCTTGCCGAACCAGGAGACTTTATAACCTGGGTTTTTCTCTCGCAGCCTGCAAATATGGCAGTCAGAATAAACAAGACGGCAATATATTTTTTCACAACACACTCCTGCCAACTGAAAACCGACAAAGCCTTATGGTGCTGTCACTGCCCACCGACACCTTCCTTCATATCTGTGAATCGGTACTTATAGGAGACACCAGAAGGTACAAATTCCAGAATATTTGTAATTCCAAGGGGCGCATCCTCCTTATGATGGGAAACAAAAAGAACCTGGGTTGATCCTGACTTCATCAGATACTCAACAAACTTTTTGACCAGCAGTCTGCTGACAGCATCAAGTCCCTGAAGAGGTTCATCCAGGATCAGAACCGGCGGATGTTTTACCAGAGCCCTTGCAATCAGAACAATTCTCTGCTGACCGAAGGAAAGAGACATAAACGGAGCATTGGCTGCCGTTTCAAGACCAATTACATTAAGCCATTTATCAGCAAGCAGCAGCTTTTCATCTCCGGGCATTTCATAAAGACCGATGGAATCGTAATAACCGGACAGAATAACATTTCTAACACTGCAGTTAACACGGTAGGAAAGATGAAACGAGGGACTGACAAAGCCTATTTTCTTTTTTATATCCCATATTGTTTCACCGGATCCGCGTCTTATACCGAAAAGTTTAAGATTGTTTGAATATCCCTGCGGGTGATCACCTGTTATGAGAGAAAGCAGAGTTGATTTTCCAGCTCCGTTTGGTCCGGTAATCTGCCAGTTTTCACCCCGGTTTATCGTCATGGTAAGATGATTGATAATCACCTTGTCCATATAGCGGACAACAACATCCTCCATCTCTACCAGCGGACCGTCAAAATTATAAACAGGAGCATCAGACGGAGCATCAGGAACAGCGAGACTTGCTATGGACTCAGAATTCTTAAGCTGCATAAATTCGAGATCTGCCAGCATCTGCTGCCTTGTTCCGAATTTTATAAGTTCACAGTCACTGATAATTCCTATATGCTGGGCAAATTCCGGAATTTCGTCATAACGATTAACAATAAGAACCACAAGACGGTTGGATTCATAAAGCTCATAAAAAATCGACATGAGATCACGGCGGGTCTGAACATCAATACCGTCAAACGGAGCATCCATGATTACTACATTCTTGTTGGCAAGAATCGCTCTTGCAATCATGACCTTGCGTCCCTCACCGCTGGAAATTACATGATAAGGAAAATCCAGGAGTTTGGTAATGTCCAGTCTGTCACATAGAGCCTTCATAACCTCAGGAGAAGAACGGCAGGTCGATTCCAGCAGCTGTCTTGATGTAATGCCGTAGAGTTCACTTTCTGAAGCATTGTCAGAATTTCGTAACTTAAAATCCTCTTCAATAATGTTAACCTGCTTTTCAAAGGAAATCCTGGCAATATCAAGATTAACATCAATAGAAACCTGTCCTGAAGCTATAACAAGCTCACGGGCAAGAGCTTTGGCAAGGGAGGTTTTACCGGAACCGTTGGCACCGACAAATGCTACACATCCGGTATCAGACAGTTCTAAATTGTCTATGCCTAAAAACTTATCTCTGGCAATAATAAATCTGCAGTTTTGAAATTTCATATAATTCATTACTATAAAAACACTGTTACTGAAGTATAACACAGTGACAAAACTGCATAAAAAAAGCTGATCCCATTTTTGAGTTTTCCCGGACATTCAACCAGTCAAAAGAGATAAACAAGAGTCAGTTGGTTAAACTGACAAGTTACATAAAGAAGAGAAAAGTCGGAATCAGTCACCAAGAAAGCAGAAGGGAGCCAAAAATATGGCTCCCTCTTTTTGATTCAAAATTTAAAATTATTCAGTCAATCAGATCAGTTCGTATTCAAAATAGTACTTTTTAGTGTAAGGCTTGCTGAATCTTACCTTACCGGCAGCCTTTCTGCCTCTCATTAAATTCTTTAACATTTTACAGACTCCTTAAAAAACACAACCAAACAGGAATTATCTAACACTGTAGGAAAAATAATATTTTCTGGTTACAGGAGAGAACTCCTTACCATCTTTTGCATTAAAAAACTTCTTAAACATAATTATTACCTCGCAGGTCTAAAAG
>CADBNP010000180.1 GCA_902796095.1 uncultured Aeromonadales bacterium
ATCTCTTTCCTGCCTGTTACAGCTACTTCCTGACTGTCAGACTGAAGTTCCCACCTGTCAGACTCATTTTCCCGTTTTAACAAAACCTATTCCCAATCTGACAGATAAAAATCCTGAAATCAGGTGGTGATAAGGAGGGTGCCGTGCTGTTTCGAAATTAGAAGAAAAGCTGAGCTGCCAGGAGAAGAAAATGTGATCCGCAGCATTTTATAACCCGATCCAGCATTTGCTTATAAACGTTCCATTTCGCCAAGGTTTTGCACATTAATACAGGTGTATCATTAAACGGATTTACTACCAGCAGACTAGAAAGACAAATCATTCTTTGAAACATAACTCTGGTATCAGCCCACAATGTTACCTGTATGCGAACATAATCTCATCTGTGACTATATTACTGAAAAATGCTATGCATCTTGCGGCAACTGCTTTCCATGCCACATGTTCATGTTGTAAAAATTCCATCACTCCTGATGTTCTGATACTGACAAACTTCTTTTCAGACAAATTAGAAAGTGGATAGATTCGAAGAAACCCTTCGGCACTGTAATTACAGGATGATGAAAAAGAGATAACCATAACCTACAACACCATTCTTTCCGGTTGTCGCCATATTTGAATCGTACACTGCCGACTGTTGCTTTCCTTAACTATTTATCCATTATATCATGCCGTCTATCAACAGATGCTGATTGTCCAGCACCGGTTAATACTTTCAATGAGTTGGATCGCCTTACTACCCGTCTCAGTTCTTTAATAAGTTTACCCGATCAGTTCCATCATATAAATTATCAAACATTCAACAGCAACAGGTACACACAAAAAAGAGTCTTCTCCGCACAGACGGATCCGACTCCCAAAAATCAATCAAATCAGGTTATTTTACGTTTACTTATGTTAGACCATTCAAAATTTATTCAAACAAAGCAGTAGAGTAATACCTGTCACCGCTGTCCGGCAGCAAAGCCACTATGACCTTACCCTTATTCTCAGGTTTCTTCGCATACTGAATTGCTCCGTACAGAGCGGCACCTGAAGAAATTCCTACCGAAATACATTCCTTCCTGGCCAGCAATTTGGCTGTTTCGAAAGCATTGTCATTGGTTGCTCTGAAAATCTCGTCAAACACCTTTGTATTCAAAACATCAGGAACGAATCCTGCACCTATTCCCTGGATCTTGTGAGGACCTGCCCTGCCCTCAGAAAGGACAGGGGAATCATCAGGTTCCAGCGCCACAACCTTGACAGAAGGATTCTGCTCTTTCAGATATTCACCCACACCGGTGACAGTTCCTCCTGTACCGACACCGGCAATGAAAATATCAACCTTTCCATCAGTATCATTCCATATTTCCGGACCTGTAGTAGCCTTGTGAACTGCAGGATTTGCAGGATTTACGAACTGTCCCGGAATAAAACCGCCAGGTATTTCCTTTGCTAGCTCCTGAGCTTTTGCAATTGCCCCCTTCATGCCCTTTGATCCTTCAGTAAGTACAAGCTCCGCCCCGTAAGCCTTGAGAATATTTCGTCTTTCAACACTCATGGTTTCTGGCATTGTCAGAATAATCCTGTACCCCTTGGACGCTGCAATTGAAGCTAAACCGATACCTGTGTTTCCACTGGTAGGTTCAATAATTACAGAACCTTCCTTAATCAGTCCCCTGCTCTCGGCATCCTCAATCATAGCCTTAGCTATACGATCCTTGACACTTCCGGCCGGATTAAGATATTCAAGCTTAACAAGAACGGTAGCCTCCAGCCCAAGCTCCTTTTCAATATTGACAACCTCCACAAGCGGGGTATTTCCAATAAGTTCAAGAGCACCCTTATATATTTTAGACATAACACACCTATCATTTATCAAAAAATAGAACTAACTAGCAACCATTTATCTGCATGCCCGAGAGTTGTCTCAGCAGCATCAGATTTGAAACAAAGATCCTTAATGTGTTTCCTGCAGTTTCTGTTCCCGAAGCAACACGGCAAGCCAGTCACATCACCAGGCTCTGATCCATATTCAGAATCTCGTTTACTCAATATACAATTCAGAGCCTGTATGTAAAATCCAGAAAACATAAGCACACAAAGAACCAAGTTATTTCTGTAATGCGGCAAATCCTCTGTCAAGATCAGCAAGAAGATCATCTATATGCTCGGTACCAACGGAGAAACGGATTGTCGTCGGCTTAATGCCGTGATCTAAAAGTTCCTCCTCTGAAAGCTGCGAATGGGTGGTTGTGGCCGGATGTATAACCAGAGATTTAACATCTGCAACATTCGCAAGAAGAGAAAAGATCTTTAGATTGTCAATAAACTTCCAGGCATCCTCCTTGGATCCCTTTATCTCAAAGGTGAAAATCGAACCTCCTCCGTTAGGAAAGTACTTTTCATAAAGAGCATGATCAGGATGCTGAGGAAGCGACGGATGATTAATCTTCTCGACCAGAGGGTGTTTGCTCAAATATTCAACAATTTTCTTTGTGTTTTCCGCATGCCTTTCCAGTCGCAGAGACAGAGTCTCCACTCCCTGAAGAAGCAGAAAAGCATTGAACGGAGAAATAGTTGCACCGGTACTTCTCAAAAGAATAGCTCTCACATAGGTTGCAAAGGCGGCAGGACCTACAGCATCGTAAAAAGAGATACCGTGGTAGCTTGGGTTAGGTTCGGCAATATGCGGATATTTGCCGCTCGCTCTCCAGTTGAATTTACCAGATTCGATAATGACACCTCCCAGTGTGGTTCCGTGCCCTCCTATGAACTTGGTGGCAGAATGAACAACAATATCAGCACCATGTTCAAACGGACGGAACAGATAAGGGGTTCCGAAGGTATTGTCCACAACCAGCGGCAGACCATATTTATGAGCAATTGCAGCTATAGCCTCCACATCAGGAATATCGCAGTTCGGATTTCCAAGAGTTTCTATGTAGATAGCCTTTGTATTCTCCTTTACAGCTCCTTCAAGTTCCTCAAGATTGTGTGCATCAACAAATGTCGTTTCAATTCCAAACTGCGGAAGCGTATGAGCCAGAAGATCATAACTGCCTCCGTAAATAGTTTTCTGAGCTACAACATGACCGCCATTGGCAGCAAGAGCTTCAATGGTATAGGTAATGGCAGCTGCACCAGAAGCTACTGCAAGAGCAGCACTTCCGCCTTCAAGAGCTGCAAGACGTTTCTCAAGAACATCCTGAGTGGAATTGGTCAGTCTTCCGTAAATATTACCCGGATCCTGAAGGCTGAAACGCTCGTATGCATGTTTACTGTTGTTAAACACATAGGAGGTGGTCTGATAAATAGGTACGGCACGAGCCCCGGTTGCAGGATCTGCCTGTTCCTGACCTACATGAAGCTGCAATGTTTCAAACTTATAATTACTCATAATCAAATCTCCGTAAATCTATATTCTTAAAAACTTATCAGTTAAAAGGTAAAAACATTAAAACAGGGCTGACGAATAGCACAAAAAAAACCCGGCAACATTTATCAGTCTCCGGGCATATTGGAATAATCCTTTCTGTCTGTGCACTTCAGAAAAAAACTGCTGTTAATCCTTCAGCGACATATGCCCGAAAATATTGCATTCGACAACACATCGCAAAAAATAAACTTACAGTCAAAGAGCCAAACTTAAACATTCAATCAATCTCGTCATTAGTATGGGCATAGAATAATGCTATTTACCTACTATGTCAATAGGTATATTTTTTTAAAATTTGTTTTTGCTGTATAATCATCAACTGAACGCCATCGGAGGTGATTAAGAAAAACTTTAAGGATAAGATCAGATGATTTCAACAAAAGGAAGATACGCACTCCGCGTTATGATAGATCTTGCCAGGAATGAGAATGAAGAGTTTGTTCCGCTGAAAGATATTGCCGCCAGACAGGGGATCTCAAAAAAATATCTGGAAATACTGGTACGTGATATGGTGACTGCCAATCTCATCGTTGGTGTCAGAGGAAAAGGAGGCGGCTATAAACTCTGCCGAAAACCGGAGGAATATACTATAGGAGAAATTCTGGAAATAATGGAGGGAAGTCTCTCTCCTGTGGCTTGTCTGATTGATAAAAAATTTGACTGTCCGCGCAAATCAACCTGCGACACCCTTCATTTATGGACCGAATTTGACTCAATGATACACGATTTTTTCTATAACAGAAAACTGAGTGATCTTATCAACAGAGATCTGTAGACCGTCTTCTCGCGGTATTTAACTGTGTGCAGGGGGGATTGACAAAGACGCCGTCGGGAACATTGATACGGTAGCTCTTTGCCGGAGAGGAATAAGTCATCCAAGTTTGTTGTCATATTTTTGCTCGGGAATTACAGATAATTCTCCGAGAACAGTTTTAAA
>CADBNP010000181.1 GCA_902796095.1 uncultured Aeromonadales bacterium
CATGTGAGTCGTTATTGCCGGCCCATTCATCAATAATTTCCTCTAATCCAAGATAATCAAAGGTACCTGCCACAATACCGGAAAAACCAATCTGAGTTACCGTTTCATCAATCGGTTTCAGAAACGAGTCATGAACGGCCGCCTGATTTTTGTTTTCTTCAGTTTTCTGGGCAAGAAAACGACGAAACCAGTTGTCAGTGGCTGGAAGAGGTTTTGATTTTACAGTAGAGACTCGATTCATAATTTTTCCCTGCAGAACACGTGATGGCAGCATACTACAGGGGAAATAGACAAAGTGCATAACGAATTTTTGGGAATTTGCAAAGTAGTCAGCAAATCATTTTTTGAGGTAAAAGGCACAACTTAAAATCAACAGATAGTAAAATAAACCAAATCGGGGGTGCATTATGGAACTATCAGTCAATAACAGAGAAACGGGACAGACCAAATCTGCAACAGCTCCATCAAATGAAATAAACATTGAAGAAAAAGCGTCTGTTCAGACGTCCGGCAAATCATATCTTGGAGTTAATATCCAGGACGTTAAAACACTGCTGGCATCTCTTGCACAGAGTCAGGGGCGTGTACCCCAGGCCGTATCCGATAAACAGCAAAAACTCAGCAGACATCTGGAATCAATCGAAAAGAGAAATGCAAAACCGGTAAAAGAAACCGGCGGTGAATCATCAGGAAGACTGCTGAGTTCACTGATCACCAGAATCATCGGAAAATACCCTGAAATCAACCGGGAAATCAGCAATGCACTGGTAAAGGAAGATCTGTCGTCACAATCCGGGGATAAGCTGTCTGCGGAAATTTCCCGAAACATTGCAAACATGCCAAAACTTCTGCAGTCAGATACCACTGCTGGCAAAGCTCTGCTGGAATTTGTAGCTCAGGCAGTTGTAGCAAAACTTGACGAAAAAACACTGTCCGAAAACTGGAAAAAACAGATTGGAGACAACAATCTTGCGGTAATAAAAAACACAAATCCACGCGAACAGCAGGAAATATCCCGTGTTCTTGATGACTCTGTAAAGTTCATTTACAAAAATCAAAGCGGTCAGTTAAAAGCCAATACCGGCGTGAGTCTGCTTAATTCTCTTACAGGAAATGTACCGGGTGAAATTCGCTCATCAACGCATAATATACAGGTAAGACCTACAGATCCTTCGAAAGTCACATACCTTAATATGTTTACGCAGATTGCAAACACCAAAAGCAATCCGGAAGTAACTACCGAACTGCTGCAAAAAATAAACAACATAATAATCAAAGCAGCCCAGATCGCCATAGAATCCAACCTGATAGAGCCTCCGACAGACAAGTTAAGTCAGATTATAGAAGAGGAGGATTTTTCTCTTCAAGATCTGAAATTTGTAAATAACCTCATTACAAAAGCAGCATCGGGGATCAGCAATCAGCCAGTAAGCAAATCAGTACTGATACACTCCTCTGAGTTAAATCTCGCCCAGAAAAGTGTATCTGCGGCGGCCAAAGAGTTAACCGAAGGAGAAATTAATGCTGAAATTAATCGTCACATGGATGTAATCCATAACAGCAACGATCTTAAAATCATAGAATCGACACTTCAAAAAATCAATGAACTGAACAAACAGCTGGCTGATCTCAAGGCCAGAACTGTAATTGCCGAAGCAACCAAACCGGATGCAGTTCAAAAAGCAAATGAAACAGGCATAAAAACGGATTCCAATGATGTCTTAACAGCAAAAACAGAAACAACAGCAGACGCAAAAAGTTCAGTTCTTCGAAGCAGTCAACCATTATCATCCTTATCTGAAGCTGATCATTTTTCCAAACAAAACGCTGCAGAAAAAACAGATAATTCTTCAGGCAGACTGTCTGATCAAATCAGGCAGGGTATTCAAAAGCAGGACAGCAATCAGATCAGTCAGACGAAACTGAATGCTTCCACAGTTGATCCGGACAGAATCAGCAAAACTGATCAGCAGGTAATGCAGGGTGGCAGGCAGCCTTTCACTTCCGGTGAAACTCAGCAAATGCCGCGTCAAAGCAGCGAACCTGCCGCACTCCAGCAGCCGGCAAGGCAGGCATTCACTGCCGGTGAAGCACCGCAGATGCTGCGTCAGAGCAGCGATCCTGCCGGACTCCAGCAACCGTCAAGGCAGGCATTCACTTCCGGTGAAGCACCACAGGTGCCACGCCAGAGCAGCGAAACGACCGGACTCAACCAGCCGACAAGGCAGGTATTCACTTCCGTTGAATCTCAGCAAATGCCTCGGCAGAGCAGCGAAACGACCGGACTCAACCAGCCGACAAGGCAGGTATTCACTTCCGTTGAAGTTCAGCAAATGCCTCGTCAGAGCAGCGAACCTGCCGGACTCCAGCAGTCGGCAAGACTGTCTTTTGCCTCCGGTGAAGTTCCGCAAATGCCTCGTCAGAGTAGCGAAGCAACCGCACTTCAGCAACCTGCCAAACAGAATCTCACATCCGGTGATCTCCAAATGCCTCGTCAAAGCAGCGAAGCGACCGGACTCAACCAGCCGGCAAGGCAGGTATTCACTTCCGGTGAAGCCCCACAGATGCAGAGTCAGAGCAACGAACCTGCCGCACCCCAGCAACCTACAAAGTTGAATTTATCATCAGGAGAATCTTCACAGTCAATCAGACAAAACCAGGGGAATGCACTATCACAAAGACCGTCAGCAGAAACACAGCAGAATGATCCGGTAAATCGAAATTCCGGTGATGCAATAAAATCAGCACAAGGATCAGTTGCTCAGGAATCTGTACCTTCAGCCAAAAACAGGACTCTCCCACCAGGTTCATCAGATTCAGACCAACAGAATTCTGTTGATTTAAGAGTCCGTCAGCAGACAGATGCGAGAACTGACGGCAGAACTGTTCCTGCAGGTTCTGTGGCAAAGGATATAAGAACACCATCTGGAAATAATCAATCTGATACCGGAATTTCTTCAAACGAACGGATGAGAGAAAGTGTATCTTCAAAAACGGACAATGCCTTTGCTCATGGCTCGTCAGGGACCTCAAGATCTGATCGTTATGCTGAAACAAATGTCAGCATTTCATCCCAGCCGCTTGTCGGTTCACAGAGAAGAAGCGAAATTTCAAAAGAAGCGAATGCAGTATCCCAGAGACAGACAAACGAAGGTTACGAGGAGATCAGCAGATCTCAAACCGCAAAGGAAGATACTGCTGTTTCTGTGGAAAAACAGGAAAAAATTAATATATTCAGAAGGATAACAAATTTTTTCAACCCTTCCGGACACAGGAATCAGCATCAGGCAAAAAGCTCTGAGACATCAGGATCTTCTGCCGCAACAGAGGTTTCATCAAAAAGAAATCAGACATCATTCTCAACCGTTTCGGAGGATCCTACTCCAAAGGCGATCAAACAATTTAAAAATATTCAAAGCACCATTCAGACTGCAAACCTTACAAATAACAGTCTGTCAGGTATTCAGAATTCCGGTCTTTCCGAAATGATGACGGATCTTGAAAACGAGAACATCAGTTCTGCATTTATACCTGCAGCAAGGCATATCAGTTCAATATTTTCACAGAGTCTCGCCTCTACACCGGCTATTCTCCAGTGGCTAAATTATGTTGATAACCCTCTTTCCGGAAACAACAATTTTTCCAGGGGACTGAGAGCATGGGCTACCATGCTGGTAACAATCAGAATGAAGCAGTTCGGCATGGAGGCCTCATCGCCACAAAATCCTCAGCATAAAAAACTTCACGATCTGCAGGAAAAGGCCAGGGTGGACGACAGTGAACAATGGCCTCAGAATTTTCTCAAGCATCTGACAGAGCACATAGACAAAATGCATCAAAACCAGATGCAGAGAAACGATCCTCTGTGGACTAATTATGTACCGCTGCCTACTCCGCCTCAGAATGTCAAGGAAAACTGTATGAGTTTCTCAAGAAAGAAATCTGAAGGAAAAAAAGACAGTCTGGAGCTCAGTTTCTATTTTGAAATAAAGAATCTTGGACCTGTAGGCATCAAGGTAAACTACGCCAAACCTGACATTTCGGTCAAAGCCACTGCAGAAACCTATGAGGGATACAGCAAAGTAAGAGAAACAATGCATTTTCTTGAAGATCGGTTTAAACAGCTTAATCTGAACTGCCATGATTTCAACTGTACCAAAGGTACCGTTTCTCATCCTAATCCTGCGGAAGAAAACTCTAAAACAGTATCTATGGAAAGCAGCGGTGACGGACTTAATCTGAGGATTTGAGATGGAAGACAAAAGAGTAATAAACATAAACTACAACGAAGATCACAACGTTCCGGAAATCGTTCAGAAAGCATCAGGACTTGAGGCAAATGACATAATTGACATGGCCAGAGAAGCAGGGATCTACATTCATGAGGATCCCGTGCTGTTCAGTCATCTTGATGAAATTCCGGAGGGCTCGTCAATACCGCAGGAGCTGTACGCAATCATGGCTGAAATACTTGCCTATTCATATGTACTCCAGGGTAAAACGCCCGAACAGTGGCGTCGTCCTGACGGAACAGTGGCAATTAACAGAAAGGCCTGATCTTTCTCGTGTACCGGAGTAATCCAGAGCTGAAAATATGTCCTGTCAGAGTTTCATGCTGTGATTTCTGTATCCCCGGCTTCTTCTAATTTGACAGGCTCGTATAAAAGGTATCATCCTGCAGGAAACAACATTTACCAGCGCTTTTACCATTCTGAACTGTAAATTTTCCTGAATATCATTACCGTGAACTCCAGCTCCGGTACTGCAGGACGGCAAAACGCGGTATACTTTACAGTTGAAGTGGTTAATGAACATCAGGTTTGATTAAAAGGTCGATCACCGTATCTTTTCAGTTTTCAGATTACAGGAATAAACAAATGAAATTACTACTCACGGTACTTCTTGCAGGATCTGTTGTTTTAGTTTCAGGATGCGACAGAAACACAAGCCAGGACATGCTGATTCAGTGCCAGAAGGCGAATATTACAAAAGCCAGCACAGAGATGAATCCAGGCAAATTCAAACAGTTCTATGATGAATGCAAGGCATTTGTCGATGCCCAGAAGAATCTGTGTGCCTACGCCACGGAGGAGGAACGCCTCATGAGAAACAACTATGAGGCAAGTCTGAATGAAGAGGCTCTGAAGGGTTTCAAGGAGATCTGCGGCGGAAACTTTTTTGATGCCAAAGATGTGGTAGATGGCATTAGTAACATGACTGACAAAATAGGAAGCGGTGTAAACACCGTGATCGACAGTGTAAACAGCACTGCAGATTCCATATCGAAAAAATTCAGTTCTTCAGATGAAAAAAACTCTGCTGAAATCGAAGAGCATTCAGTTTCAGAAAAGAACTGAAAAACTCTTCGTTCAGGAAATCAGATTATACAAAGGATCAGTCTGTTTTAATCCGACAGTCTGATCCGTAAACAACTGAAACAGCAGTATAGCCCTCATCCTCCACTGCCTTCTTCAGTATTTCCTCACTGATTCTTTTATGAAGCTTCAGTTCTGCTGTTCCCTTCTCATGACTGAGATCCGCTCTTATCACGCCTTCGACTCTTTCCAAAGCTTTTTTCACATGTTCCTCGCAGTGACAGCACATCATTCCTTCTATCGTCATGATGCATAGAACAGTACTCTTGTCAGAATTCCCTTCACAAACCGCGGCACAATGATGGATTTCAGGACAAACACTTCCTGACTGCACTGCTTTTTCTTCTTCCTGAGTCTGCATTCCCAATTCTGGTCCGGAACCTGCAACAGCATGGATCTCTTTTTCGATCAGCTTAAGTCTCAAAGCATTCATCACGACACAGAAGCTCGACATGCTCATGGCAAAAGCTGCCACAACAGGACTAAGCTGCCACCCGAGCCAGTGGCTGAAAACTCCCGCAGCAAGAGGGATTGCCGCAAGATTGTAACAGAAAGCCCAGAAGAAATTTTCATGGATGTTTCTGAGCGTCAGTCTGCTGATCCTTACTGCTGCATATACATCCGACACGCGATTGTGGATCAGAATAATATCTGCACTGTCAGCTGCTATGTCCGTACCTGATCGCATAACCATGCCGATATCACTGACAGCAAGAGCAGGAGCATCATTGATACCGTCACCCACCATTGCGGTAACACCGGATTTCCTCATTTCCCGTATCTTTTCCGCCTTTGTTGCAGGATCTATGCCTGCAGCGATTTCATCAGCACCGACAGATCTGCCGATAACTGAAGCTGTGACAGCATTATCGCCGGTCAGCATAACAACTCTTATACCGCAGTTTCTTAATAAAGCGACTCCTTTTACTGAATCAGGTCTCAGAGTATCGGCAACAGCCATCACTCCAAGAAGTCTGCTGTCCTCGGCAAAGAAAACGGCAGTCTTGCCCTGCCCTGCAAATTCTTCACATTTTGCCCGCACATCCACAGGGAGTCCTGCATATTTTTCAATAAAGACAGCACTGCCGCCAGAAACAAATTTTCCATTGACTATCCCGGTAATGCCATTGCCGGGAAAGATTTTAAATTCCGAAACAGCTGAAGCGGAAATCCCGTATTCAGCTTCCAAACCCCTGACAGCTCTGGCTACAGGATGTTCACTGTAATGTTCAACTGAACATGAAACCTGCAGAAAGTAATTCAGTTCTGTACTGCCGCAAAGGAGAATATCCGTGACAGCCATTTTTCCGCAGGTAACAGTCCCTGTTTTATCAAGAGCCACCTGGGAAATTGTGCATGTTTTTTCAAGAGCCTCGGCATTTTTAAAGATAATTCCGCAGCGTGCGGCAACACCGGTTCCAACCATTACTGACACAGGAGTTGCAAGGCCGAGAGCACAGGGACAGCTGATCACAAGAACAGACACTGCATAGGAAAGAGCGACCCCGGGATCAGAACCAAGAATCATCCAGATCGTAAAAGTCACAAGAGAAACCAGCATAACGGCAGGAACAAAAAAACCGGCTATTCTGTCCGCCACTCTGGCGACAGGAGCCTTTGTTTCAGCAGCATATCTGACCATGCCGATCAGTTTTGCAAATGCGGTATCGGAACCTGTGTTCACCGCCCTGCATTTAAGAACACCGTTGAAATTAACCGATGCCGCGGAAACAGAATCTCCGCAGTGCTTGTCAACAGGAACACTCTCACCGGTAAGAAAAGATTCATCGGCACTGCTGACACCATCAATCACAATTCCATCTGCCGGGAAAACCTCTCCTGGACGAACAATAAAAATATCATCAGACTTAAGTTCATCAGCAGGTATTTCTACTTCAGATTCTCCCCGAACCGCAACCGCAAGTTTCGGTGACATGCTCTGCATTGCTCTTACCGCTGAGATCGTTTTGTACTTTGCCCTGGATTCAAGCATTTTGCCAAAAGTGACAAGAGTCAGGATCATGGCTGCAGCTTCAAAATACATGCACTCCCCGTAATACTCAGAACCGAACACAGAGAAGTCATGAAGAAAGATTCGGCAGCTCCACAGCAGAGATGCTGATGATCCAAGAGAAACAAGGGTATCCATATTGGGAGAGAATGAGAGTAGACTTTTAAATCCCCGCACAAAATAAATTCTGTTGATCAAGACTACAGCAAGAGTGAGAGACAGTTCAATCAGATAGGTGAACATGGGACTGTCAGTTGTCAGCGGGGGAGCCGGAAGATTTAAAAGAGGGACACCCATGGAAAGATAAACAAGCGGAAGAAGAGCTGCCAGAGAGAAAACGAATTTCTTAAATAAAATCCTGTATTCAGAATCTTCATCCTCAGTTTCATTTTCACCGCATCCACTGTCACTCCCGTTTATTACATCAGCACCATAACCTGCTTTCCTCACCGCAGCGACAATAGTATCAGGTTCGGCTCTGCCATCTATCATCATTGTTCCTGACAGAAAGTTGACTGAGCAGGAATCTACACCTTTAAGATTTGATACGACCTTTTCAACTTTTAAACTGCATGCCGTACAATTCATTCCGGTGACTCTGAATAAAATCATGGATATATCCTTTAACAGAAAGACGGAGTTTCTGATACTCCCCCAAGAAGACAAACTGACGCTCAGACTTTAAGCATGAAAAATGATCCTGAGCGTATTTTTGCAAAAGACCTGCTAAAAATTATCTCAGAAACCTCTGCTATCTGGTAATATCTTTTTTGCAGGGGCTTTGACCTGTGTGTCA
>CADBNP010000182.1 GCA_902796095.1 uncultured Aeromonadales bacterium
GCGACATCCCAGCAAAGCTGTTAAAGGCTCTTTGACTGTTTTCATTACTCCGTCCTGAATTTCCTGGTATCTTCGATCATTTCATCAGACAGATTCGACATGGCTTCCGTTGCCTTGAGAGTATTGTCGGCGCTGGCACTGACCTCCTGGGTCAGAGTTGCTATCTTCTGGAGGTTGGCAGACATGTCAAGAGATGTGGATGTCTGCTCTTCGGTGGCGACGGCAATCTGGTTTATCTGCCTGTTCACATCATCCACCTTGTTGACTATGGTATCAAGACTGTTTTCCAGATGCTCGGTCTCAGCTGCAATTTCCTCCATCTGGGCAACTGTATCTCTGAATGAGACGCTGGCCACATCCACCTCGTCCTGAACAGCCTTGATCATTTTGTTGATTTCCTGGGTGGATTGGGCGGTACGGTTGGCAAGTGCTCTTACCTCGTCGGATACTACGGCAAAGCCGCGACCGTGCTCACCGGCACGGGCTGCCTCAATGGCGGCATTGAGGGCGAGAAGGTTTGTCTGGTTTGCAATATCCTGAATGGTTGCGATTATGGTGTCAATCTGCTTTGTCTCTTCACCCAGCTTTGCAATAATACTCGCGTCCTCTTCAGTTTTCCGGGAATGATCGCGTATTTTGGCAACTGTTGCTCTTACGGAATCAATACTGTTCTGAGTTGTGTTTTTAGTTTCCTCTGATGCCAGGGCTGCTGCATTGCAGTTGGTTGCAATTTCCTTGGAGGTTGCCGCCATTTCCTCGCTGGCTGCACTGACTGCAAGAGTCTGGTTCATGATCTGGGATGTGGACTCAGATATCCCCTGACTTGATTTCTTCAGATCCTCCACTGAGGCGGTTATGGTTTCCGAATGTCCGATCACGGAGGATATTACTCCTCTCAGGTGATCGATCATGGTATTGACTGATGTTGTCAGACTGCCTATTTCATCACGGCTTCTTGAGCTCACTGTAACAGTAAGATCGCCGTTGGCTACTTTGTTTGTGGCCGTCACAAGACGGTTTGCTCTGTATCCAAGGGATCTGGAAAGCATATAGGAGAACAGTATGGAAAGTACCGATACTATCAGAGCAAACGCTATTACCGGTCCCGGACTCGTTTTGGCCTCTGCTTCCTGATTGAGATTTTCCAGATTTTTCTCTTCGCGCTTTATAATATCCAGAATGTTCTTATCAGCATCATTGCCGATTTCCTTCATTTCAACCTTTGTTATGGCAAAGGCGTCACTGGTCCTCTGTTCAAAAGTTTTTGACTCGTCACGGAGGATGCCGAAGATCTGTTTGAAGATCATGGCATATTTATCATAGTCGCGCTTTATTGCAGCAATGTTTTCTGCTGTCTGACCGTCCGTAGCGGCATTCTGCATTTTGCCGATAATCCCTGATGTTTCCTTCAGCTGGGTGTCAATTTTGCCTTCATATTCATCAATTAGCTTCTGATATCCTGAAGTAATTCTGATGGCGTAGATCCTGAGCTGTCTGAACTGGGATTTTAGCTCCGTGGCAGGTATAAGGATCTCTGTTGTGAGTGTGTTGGTGGATTTTATACCGCCGGAAATGTTTTTAAGATGTGCTGTGCTAAAAATACCCTGTATGATGGAGATGACTACTATTACCGAAAAGCAGAGAAGAACTTTGGATCCGATTTTAAGATTGGAAAAGAACTGCATAAAAACTCCCTGGATATAATGATCCCGTGCCACTGTATACAGTTCATTTTATAACCGGTATTTCGGATTTCAGTCAATCATATTGCTCCATTTTTTAGAGCTGGCAACATTTTTCATTCTGAAAGTATGTTTAAAGGACATGAAACATAAAGATCTGAACCAGCAGGAACTTTGCCAAAAGGTACAGTGACGGTATGTTGTTTCGTGTGCCGGCAGGGTACAATGGTGCCGTGTTCAGACATGGAGTCATGGAACAGGGCATATGGATGTGGGCTGTGATATCATCTCCTGCTGGTTTTGAAGACGGGACCTCATTTACGTAAAACCGGAGTGATGAAATCTGATGTAAGGAAGAGGGAATTTGTAATGAAGTATCGCCCGTACGGTGACGCCAGGGATTTATATCTTATGGCAGTGGTTGGATTGCCAGCGTTGATAGTAATTGCAAAAATAATGATTTCTGAGGCTAAAGAATGGAAGCTAAGGCAGCAGCAGATTTTTCTGTCCACGAAGTATAATGTTAATGAAACCGGCAGTTTCGAAGATCTCATAAGAAAAGAAGGACGTCAGTCTGAGGCTCTCGGATCCGGGTTTAGGTTCTTTATGAGCTGTCTGGTTATCATGAGCCTTTCTGCCGGAATTTTTTACCTGATCTGGAAGGATCACGTGCTGTTTGACGGCAGTCAGGGGCTGACTCTTCCTGTCGTCTGCGGTCTTGCTCATCTGTGTCTCGGATTTTTTCTCTTTACAGTTTCCGTATACCGCAGGTATGTCGTATGGCGTGTAATAATCTATGGCCTGGCTGGTGCTCTGTTTCTTAACATCAATTTTATCCATCTGCTGTTTGTTCCAGGTGCCGGTGCCGGTGATTTTGTATTTCCCGCAGTGGTACTGATCGGAGCATGCTGGTTTTTCTGTACAATGAGATGACAGTAATCCGCCGATACTGTTTCCCTCTATTTTGGATGTGAAAGGATGGATCAGTGCCGGGCAGAATGACTGTTGTTTTCCTGCGAGTCTGATGAGGTGCCGATTAGGATCTTCAGTAAAAATACGTTTTTCTGACAGGTGAGAGAACGTTAGTTTTTGTCTGCAGATGAATTTCTCCAATTCTCAATGCAACTGTCTGACAGGCAGTAACCGTAAAGTTACATTACTTTTTATACTTACAGTTAGGTGATGCTAACCTGATGTGTTATCATATGCTAACTGAACATTTCAGCAGCTGGCAATGCTGCTTTCAGTCCGTTCTGGTATGTCAGGCGGGGATCAGAATCAGGTTCTCTTTAATTTCTTTTGGATATGGGTGAATATATGGATGCAGAGGACAGCTGTATTCGTAAAACAGATACGGCTTCGGGAAGAACGGAAGGTCTGGACATTGTCGGAATAGCGGGGAGAACTGACGGCAGATTTCAGTGGCACTCGGCAGTAAGGAGAGTCCGGAAAACTTCTGTTCATCGTGAAGCAGAGCCGTGTGACATCAGAGTCGGATCTTCTGTCTCATCGTCTGATGAGGGTAACAGAAAACGGAACGCGGATTATGGATGCGGATCTGGAAATGCTGCAGAAGAAAACAGCGATCTGACGGGAAAGGAAAATCGTGACGGGACAGGCGGTTTATCTCTGCTGTTTAGGGTTGGCGGACTGGATTGTCCGCACTGTTCTGAGCTTATTGTTGCAGATTTACTGAAGTATCCGTATATAGAGGATGCAAGTTGCAGTCTCATGACAGAAACCCTTACACTTAACGTCAGGAAAGACTGCAGCATGCCCCGGGATCTTACTGAAACAGTAAGAAAGACAGTTAATGCCTTCGAGCCGGATGTGACTGTGGAGCCTCTTTTTGATATCAGTGAGATTTTCAGCGAAGAAGATCGCGATGCATGTACAGCTGATGATTGTGATCACGATTCAACTCATGCTTCTGAAAAGGCAAATCATGGATCTGATCTGAAATTCGTACTGCTGTCAGCAATATCTGTGTTTGCGGCGGGACTGATCCTTTTTTATGGTTTTGCTGACAGCATTGTTTTAAGAACTGTATCCTGTATTCTGCTGCTGGTTTCCTATCTTCTTTCCGGGTTTGACGTCATTTGTGATGCCGTCAGAAACATAAGAGGCAGCTTTTTCAGCGAACAGATGCTGATGACTCTTGCATCTCTTGGTGCTGTGGCCATAGGTGAATATCCGGAAGCTGCCGCGGTGATGATCTTCTACCAGATTGGTGAATATTTTCAGAAAAAGGCGATCCGCCGTTCCAGAGATTCGATTAAGGAACTGATGGAGATCTGTCCGGAAACGGCCTGCCTGGAGACTCCCGATGGCATACGGGAGATCAGAGCTACGGAGATCTGTATTGGTGATCGGGTTGTGGTAAGAGCAGGGGAAAAGGTTCCATGTGACGGTGTGATTGTGGCCGGGCATTCTGATTTTGATACCTCCAGTCTTACCGGTGAATCAGCTCCGCATTTTGCCTCAGTCGGTGATGAGGTTTATTCGGGATTTATTTCACAAAGCGGAGTCATTACACTTGAGGCCAGAAGGCGTGCTTCTGATTCAGCCGCCTCAGATATTGTCAGAATGGTAGAGAACGCATGGGAGAAGAAATCAAAAACCGAGAATTTCATTTCAGTGTTTGCCAGATACTACACTCCCGCAGTTGTTGTCCTTGCAGCAGTTACCGCGTCAGTTCCGCCGCTGCTTTTCGGCAGTTCATGGTCAGTTTGGATTGAAAGATCTCTGGTGTTTCTGGTGGTTTCCTGTCCTTGCGCTCTGGTTCTTTCGGTTCCACTTACGTACTTCAGCGGCATAGGTCTGGCGTCAAGACTCGGTATCCTTTTTAAAGGCAGCTGTTATCTTGATGTTATGAGCAGGGTGGGTACAGTCTTTTTTGATAAAACCGGGACACTTACCAGGGGATCCTTCAGGTTAAGCAGAATACTGAGCAGTGAAACAGCATCAGAGGAGCATGTTCTGCAGCTGGCCTGCACGGCGGAGTACGGTTCTGTTCACCCTGTTGCCAAATCTATAGTCAGGGAGGCTGAAGTCAGAGGGATGTCACCTCTTTCCGCAGATAGTTTTTCCGAGACTGCAGGTCAGGGGATCTGTCTTCAGATTGATGGCAGAAGGATCCTGGCGGGCAGTGACAGGATGTTTTCTGCAGAGGGGATCGCCGTTCCTGAAATATCCGAAACCGGAACTGTTGTTCATGTTGCCGAGTCGGGGAGGTACTGCGGAAGTCTGGTGATATCAGATGAAGTAAAACCTGACAGTCAGGAGACGGTGAAAACGCTGAGAGGGATGGGTATCGAGTGTATTATGCTGACGGGAGATAAGGAAGATACGGCTTCGTCAGTGGCTGCGAAGCTTGGAATGTCAGGATATCATGCATCTCTTTTACCGGAAGACAAGGTGAACGTCCTTGAAAATAAACTGAATGAGCTGAGAGGCAGCGGGACAGCTGTGGCTTTTGTTGGTGACGGCATCAATGATGCGCCGGCCTTGGCTATTGCCGATGTGGGTGTGTCCATGGGTGCTCTTGGCTCTGACGCCGCCATAGAAGCAGCGGATGCGGTGATCATGAGTGACGAGCCTTTAAAACTTGTTACCAGTATCAGAGTTGCACGAAGAACCCGGACTATAGTCATGCAGAATATTATCCTGGCTCTGACGGTTAAGTTCCTGCTGATGATTCTGGGGGCTCTCGGTATTGTCGGAATGTGGTTTGCAGTTTTCGGGGATGTGGGTGTTCTGATTCTTGCCGTACTTAATGCCATGAGGATGCTCTTTGATCGCAGGATTGACGGATGAGAGAGATTTCGGAAGGAACTTTGAATCTTTTAATCCAGTTTTTCAATCAGACACTGGTGATCTTTTGATTTCGGACTGTAGTTGATGCCAACCAGAATGATATTCCGGTACTGTCTGGTATACCGTTTGAAATATTCCCGTGTTTTGATCTGATGAAGGGCGATTTCTGCAGATTCTCCATATTTGAATTCCATGAGAATAAGCGGATGTTTTCGGGTTATCGGTTCATACACCAGATCTACTTTGCCTTTTCCTGCCTGATCTTCACGATGATAACTGTAATCATCAAGAGTTGACCACAGAAGTCCTGTTATCATGCAGAAGGTGAGAGCTGATTCGGAGTTATAGTCGTAGATGGATACGGCCGGTGAATTGTGAACCTCCTGGATCAGTTTCGCTGCTGTCACTCCGTCCTGTTCCATGATGGCTCTCAGCAGATTTTCCGATCGTTTTATGGTGCTCATACGTTCATACCAGTTCTGCTCTCTGATAATATCCATCAGCACGGCCCTGATTTCCGCATTCGGTACATAGGCGATTCGACGATTTTTGCTGCTGGTTGTATTCCGGGGTTGCTCAGTGCTTTCAGCAGTATTTTGCTCATTCGGGTTTATACAACCCAGATATCCAAGGCATACAAGAATGCAGAAAACATCATTCTTATCCTTTATGGTTACCAGATCATTCTGGAATTTGCCGCAGTTGAAAGATTTTTGATCGCCTTCAATCAGATCGATGATATCTTCCCTGATCCCGTCAAA
>CADBNP010000183.1 GCA_902796095.1 uncultured Aeromonadales bacterium
AAATTTATAATAAGCATGGTACAGATTGATGCAATAGAAAAGTTGACCGCAGTCTGAAACATTACTCCGAGGAAACTGAAAAGATTTCTCCAGGTGTCCTGACCGATAAATTCAAGACCTACCGGAATTGTATAAAAACTTTTTCTCAGCAGATCAATAAACACCAGATGACCGTCAATGCCGAAAAAAACAAGACCGCAGAGCATGGTGAAAAACTGACCGACCACCGGAGTCTGAGCTCCGTTCACCGGATCTACAACCGAAGCAAAGCCGAGACCGGTCTGCATGGCCACAACCTGACCCGCCATGACAAAACACTGGGAGATGAGTTCAGTGCAGTATCCAATGGTTATTCCAATCAGGATCTGGTTTACGGTAACCAGGATACCGGTAACGCTGAAAATGTCGATATTCGGATCGGCGGAGGGAACAAGCGGAGCGACAGCCCAGGCCAGAGCGATGCACAGGATCAGCCGGATTTGCCCCGGCATCAGACCTGAACCTATAACAAACATGGTTCCAATCATGGATGCTGTTCTGATAAACGGCCACAGATACGAGGCGACATAGGCCATTATCAGGCTTTCCGTACCGTTCACTAATTAACAACTCCGGGGATCTGTTCAATAATCATGTAGAAAAAGCTGGATATTTTCTGAATACCCCAATTGGTACCGAGAGCAATTGCTACAAGCGTTACCAGAAGACGGGGCAGAAAACTGAGTGTCTGTTCGTTTATGGATGTTGTAGCCTGAAAAACGGCAACACAGAGACCGACCAGAAGACTTGGAATAATGGCGGCGGATACAAGGATCGCCACAAGACCGAAGGTGTCTCTCAGAATGTCAATAAACCCGGAAGGATCCATAAATCATCACCCCGCTCCGATGCCGAAACTGGAAATCATTGTTCCGATAATCATTGACCACCCGTCCACCAGAACAAACAGCATAAGTTTGAACGGCAGCGCTATCAGCACCGGCGACAGCATCATCATACCCATTGCCATAAGGATACTGGCGACCACAAGATCAATAACCAGAAACGGAAGAAATATCAGAAATCCAATCTGGAATGCAGTCTTCAGTTCGCTGACCATAAATGCCGGAATTATCACCTTCATTGACAGATCCTCCGGCTTTTCGGCCTTTTCTCCCGAATATTCCATAAAATTGTTGAGATCCTTGATCCTGGTCTGCGACAGCATAAAATTCTTAAGCGGCTTCTGTGCCTGTTCGAAAGCCTGCCTGCCGCTGATCTGATCCTCGCTGTAGGGCACTATTGCCGTATCATAAATCTGATTAAAAACCGGAGACATAACGAAGAGAGTCATGAACAGACTCATTCCCACAAGGATCTGATTTGAAGGTGCGGACTGGAGTCCTATAGCCTGCCTGAGAATAGACATCACTATGATGAACCGGGTAAATGATGTCATCATCATAACAAGAGAAGGCAGGACTGTAAGAGCCGTAAGAAACAGCATGACCTGCATTGAAAGGCTGTATTCCTGCTCTCCTGCAGAATTGGTGCCGAGTGTCACGGCCGGAATACTGAAATCAGCGGCATGGCAGGGCAGCGCAAGAACTCCAAGCACAATAAAAAAAGAAAGAATACTAATCCTTTTTATCATGAACACCGCCTTTTGATTCATCCGGACTTCTTTCAGGATCCGCCTTTTCTCCGGCAGGATCTCTGCCCCTGAGAGCATCGGCAAGCCGTGACGCAAAGCCGTCCCGCCCTTCTGATGAAGGAGAAACTGTGTATTTTTCAATGTCAGCAGATGATATTTCTGCCAGACATGAAATATTGTGGGCAGTAACTCCCAGCAGAAAGTACCTGTCACCCGTCCTCACCACCATAATTCTTTCATGACTGCTGACAGACATGGTGGAAACAATCTGCATGACTCCATGACGGCCGCCCGGCATAATGCGGGTTTTCTTAAGAAACCACACCATGGCAAACATGAGTCCGATAACTGTAATACAGCTGAAAAGCCACTGGCCGATGCTGACAGAAACCGCAGGCATGCCTGTTGCCGTAGTCTCCTGCTCAAGACCGAAAGCCGAAGCTGCAGAAAGAATCCATAAAAATACAAATCTCAGCATCACTTAAGCTTCTTGATACGTTCAGTCTGACTGATAACATCAGTAAGTCTGATACCGAACTTGTCATTAACCACCACTACTTCACCGTGAGCAATAAGAGTTCCGTTAACCAGCACATCCAGCGGCTCGCCGGCCACGCGCTCAAGTTCAATTACAGATCCCTGATTCAGCTGAAGAAGATTTCTTATGGGGATCTGGGAACGCCCCACCTCCATGGAAATTACAACAGGAATATCCAGAATGGAAT
>CADBNP010000184.1 GCA_902796095.1 uncultured Aeromonadales bacterium
AAAAAATAAAAAATAAAAAATAAATAAATTATGCACCATATATATATAAAAAAAATAATATTTAAAAGAATAACAGCAACAAAAAGCAAAACAAAAAACAAAAAACAAAAAACAAAAAACGTAAATGCTCATAACCTGAAAATTACAGGTACCCTCTGATCTGTCTCCAGGCATAAAAAGAGCCGATGAAAACACCCTCAAGGGATTCAGCACGGTAAATCAAACGAAGATAATCAATTTCAGCAGAACTCATAAAAACTCCGGTACAAACAAAAAAAGTCCGAAGCATCATGAGTCGCCTTGCGGGGCTCAGTGCCCCGGACAGGGAAACAAACGAAAAAATCAATTTTGATTCATCCATGGGCGGATCGGCAGGATTGAGAACCTGACAGCCATATTTCATATTCAGAAAGAGAATATGAAGATGTACGGTAAATATACAATGCAGATTTCGGAACATGGATTTCTCTTCATTCCCTTAAAGGCAGTTTTTACTCCGCGGGACAAAATACAGCAGTGATAAATTTATGATTATTTATTCAAATGACGGTTAATAGCGAGGAAGAGAAATGAAGGATAATGCAGACATCAAAGCGGCTGAAGAAAAGAGAAGCCAGAATGGCAGTGAAAATCCGGAAACATCAGATCACAGCGATAATCAGAAAAATTCAGAGCGCAGAAAAGAGAAGAGAATTTCCGGCGGCCACATCACTGCAGAGCCGGAAGACAGCGTAAGTCAGAATCAGAACGACATGAATAATCCGAATAAAACCGAACAGAATTTTAAAAATGCCGGGACGGAACCTTCCGCCATTGAAACATTTCTGACCGGTGCACCAGCACCGTCTGATACCAGTACAAAATCCGATAATGATCCTGTTGCTTTATCTGCCGAAGGCAGCACAGCAGAATCATCCCTCCGGAAGAGAAAGGAAGGAGAAAACCGAAATGCAACAGGGAAAGGAAAAAAAGGCTCGAAATCAGCTGCAGAATCAGATTCTGGTAGGACTGTAAAAAAACAAAAGAACACATCAGAAAAGCTGAAAATGCAGACCGGTAAAATTCAGGATGGTGTTCTGCATGAAAGCAAGACTGCAGATGAAGCTGCTGCTTCAGAATCGGGTTCCGGTATGAAATCATCAGGATCCGGAAGAAAAAACTATTCCACGGCTTATACGGTTTACAGAACCAAAATATATACCAGCGATGTAATCAAATACTTCCAGAAGAAAACCTTCAGCGTGATAAACAACTGTCTGTTCAATCTCTGCATGGTAAGACCCATCCATATGGAGGACACACAGTATGATCAGCTCTATCATAATCTGTGCATGATCTTCAATAATACGGAAAAACAGATTGAATCAGCCCGGCAGAAGTTTTCATCTCTTTTTTCTGAAAAAGGCGGAAAGACTCCTGATATTTACTACACTTCTCCTCTTGAAACAGATCTTCAGCTGAAAACTCCAATGTCACTCAGATACGTAAAAATTCTGGAAAAGCTGGATCTTCTGCTTCAGACCATCGACAGAGCACACAATGCCGGATTTATTGTGAACCCGAGAGATGCAGTAAAACTCAAATATCAGTGGACAAGGCAGATCTTCATGTTTACCAGTGAAATAAGGGATCTGGACAACGGACGGATCACAAGAGCTGACGAGGTGGAAAAATAAAAATTCTGCTAATTCTGACCAAAAAAAGAAAAAGCGACAGGTATGGTGACTCGTACCTGTACGCTCTCAGACCGGATGAAATTACCTTTAATGAAATTCAGATTTAAAGAAGTTCCCACCACAGACTTAAACTGGTGGACGCATTCTGTCAATTCTCTTTTCAAACCTGAACATTTCATCAGGTCCCTTTCCATGCTCTTCAGCTGAACTGTCCGGATCGGACAGATCAGGATGGTAACGGTGGAAAAATTCAACAATATGGAAACCGCAGCGGTCTACATAGAAAAGAATGTTTCGTTTCTCGAAGTACGGGGTTAAGGTCTGCCACAGAGTAACTTCAGGATGCAGACGCTCTATTGCACACCATGCAGCATAACCTGTACCTCTGCTGTGTTCCTCCGGTGAAACAAAGAGAAGATCCAGATCTCCTCTTTCTTCTTTCTGATCACCTCACCACCGACGGGTCGACCATCCAGCATGATACGGTATGCCTCACCACCGTCAATTGACATCACGATGGTTTTGCAGGAGATGATTTCTCCATCCTCTTCAAAATGCTCATCACGGCATCAGAATTCTTCCAGAGCACCATATCTGAAAGCTTTCTGATTGTCCAGAATAAACTGTTCTCTGTCGTCCTGGCTCAGAGGTACAAGCTCAACATTCATAGCTCAGATCCTGCCTGCATTTATAATGTGGCAACATGAACAGTATCTCTGCCAGGCAATTGTTTGCGAAAGGAGTCGATCCATGAGAAATTTCAGACCATGCCGTATCATGAGATTACATTAAACGCCTACACAGACATGGCACTGAAATTAAACCCTGAATCTGAATTTTCTGATTCAGCATGGATTTCTCTGTCTGCAGAACGTTCTCCAATGTGCTCCTTCCAGTAGATAACCTGTGCCAGAAAAGTATTTATCTTCTTCTCCAGATCAGACACACTTTCAAAACTGTTATCAAAACGTTTCCACAGGACAATTTTTTTCAGACCTTCATGTATACCGAAAGATGCACCTCCGGTTTCTGCTCCAAGAAGCGATGCTTTCATCAGTCTCAGCAGCTCATCCTTCTCCAGACGACCAGCATCTGCAATTTCACAGTATACAAGGAGAGATTCGTCTACAGCATCCGGAGTAAAAAAAATCTCGTGCTGATTATCAAACATCAGTCCCACACTGCCGTCGGCATCAGTACCAAGTCTTCCGAGTCCTGTTTTTTCAGAAAAATCGCCAAGCACTTCTTCAAATTTCATTATGCGTACTCCTTATCATTTCTATTATTAAATGCCGGATTATACTGATAATCCGGCTCTGATCTTTATGTTACTGTCTATGCAGCCTGAGTGTTACCGCTGTAGTACTTCGAAAGTACCGGGAACATCTGAGGATTGTTCTTTATGGTATCTTCAAAACGCTTCATGTATTCATCACTTGAAACTTCCAGATCTTTTTGAAACACCTGTGTGATACCCTTACGAATATCTTCTTTTACCTTACTCAGTTCATCTGACTGAGAACCAGTTGAATTTATAATCTGCATATCAAGCTTATCAAGCATCTGACGGTTGGCACAGAGAGGATTGGTGAGTCTCTGCAGAAGATCGGCCTCCTTTGCAAGCTCCTTGCGCAGAGCTTCAATTTCTGCATCAGATTCTTCAGCATTTTCCGGTTTGAGGAACATGAATTTGTCCATATCAAAATAACCGATTCCTATTCTGCCGATATCCAGAGAATCTGCTGAATTCAGAACCATGGATTCAATGGTCTTGCTCTTGTGTTTGTCTATGCAGTCCTTAACCTCCTGTTCGTAGTTCTCTCCCATGGAATCATCACCAAAGGAAGATTTCATGGCATCTGCTGTAATATTGGCACTGCGCTGCTCCCAGTAATCAGAGCCACTTCCCTTTCGTCCTGCATCATGACCGGCTATACCGCACAGTACCGCATTCTTATCTACCTTTATGCCCTTTTCACCAAGAATGTTGCACATCACATCTGCGAAAATATAGGCACGGGCGATATGACCTCTTCCATGAGTTGACACACCATACTCAAAAGTCTTTTCGTGATTTATATAACTGTCCATAATCTTCACCAGGAAGTCCCGGCGATCCTTGGCATTCTGCGGCATACTGTCCGGTTTAACAGGAGCAGGAAACTCAGGATATGGAGGGTAAAGTTCTGCAAAACTCTGACCAAGAGCAGGAGACAACTGAGTAAGAACGTTCCGTACCGGTGCCTGAATCAGGTTGAAATTACCAGTATATGCAGGATTATGTCTGTATCTTTCTCCTGCCTCAGCCCTGAGATTCTGTGCATTAATGAACAGATGTGATACCAGCACATCGATGGAAGCAACACTGTGCTTTTTTGAAAGCTGACTGTGCACCTTTATGTGATCGAGCTGACTGCTCATCTGTCTCATTTCAGGACCGTCAAAAATATCTGTCAGTCGGGTAATTTCATCCTTACTCAAAGGCGGATTGGCATTCTTCAGCAGAGTCAGAGACATGAAGGAAATTCTGTTCATTTCCGTCATGGTATCATCCGGTCCAACTTCCCTTCCCTTGTAGGATTCAGCCAGCATGGCACTTATATCGCTGTCCATTTTCTTTGTAAAATCTGCAATTTTTAACAGAGCCTCCTGCGTCGTAAGAGGCGGCTGTGCATTAACCATTTCACGAAACATCTGTGACTGATTCTGTGCATTCTGGAGAACAACCTTCAGTTCTTCAGGAGTTCTGAGAGCCTTGGCTGCCACCACCCATTTAGTAACCTCTGCCTTCTGTGCTTCGTTCAGATCCATTTTATGAACCTCACGCAGAAGATCTGCCTTTAATGAGATTACCGGTTTGATAGCACTTTCAAAAGCTCTGCGCACAGTTGATTCTTCCGTACTTACAGAAATTTCATTTTTTAATTCACTGGATATCGCCTGTTCGAATTTGGAAACAAAGGCGGCAAGAGCATTTCCTTCAAGCCGGAGAGCTCCTTCAGGAAGATCCTTTGTAAGATTTTTATTATTTGATATATACTCCTGAATCTTATCCGACATGTTATTAATATAATCATTCTTGATCTGATTAAGCTTATTAAGATTATGATGTTGCTTTCCAAATTCAACATCCTTTGCCTGAGCTCTGGAGACCTGATTAGAATCCAGATCTTCATCATCACCGCCTACAATGGTGATTTTGATGCCGTTTTCCTTTCCAAACTTCTCAGCTTCCTGAATTCTTGCCTCCTGTTCATCTTCAGGAATATCATCAACATACAGGCGAATCTCTGCAATATCGCGACTTGGAATAAGAGGTCCCTGGATCTGTGCCTCAATATACTGCAGATTATCAGGAACAGCCGTGAAGTTCTTACCGCTCTTTGCTTCTACTGTAGCCCTGGCAAGACTGACACTGTCAATCTCATCCATCTGTGTTATCAGGGATTCCACATTGTCATAGGTTGCCATCTTTGATCTGGTTGCTTCAGAATCGCCAAATACCTGCATAAAGAAACCCTTAAATGCTCCCATAATTGATTCTTCAGCATTGTCTATCGTCCTGGCCTCAGCACCTGGATTCTGTAATTGTGCAGCATTTTTAAAATGATCACACAATGATTTTGGAAGTGCATCAAACGCTTTTGCTACAGCATTTTTTCCTTTTATAGCATCAAGAAATTTCTCGAATTCTTGCCGTTCTTTGGAATCAGGTTTCTTCAGGGCATCTATCAGAGTCTGAGGGATCTTTTCTCCGAATAATTTCGAACTGTTTTCAGGATTGTTGACACCGTCCAGAAGTTTGTAAAAATTCTGGCGTCTTTCCTGTGAGGTATTAAGCGAAGTTGAATAGAAAGTATCATTTACAGTATAAGTGGCTCTTTTGGCTACATGAGGTTTCAAGATAATTGCTGATGATCCGTATCCTTTGTTGGTGTTGAGTGCACTGACACTGTTTCCCTGAATGTTGAGGGCTCCGTACACCGGACGCTCGTTTGCATTAACATCATGTCCTTTAAGTTCCGGGAAAAGCACCTTCTCTGTAGTATCTCTCTCACTCAGGTAACCGGCTCCTTTCGGATCAATTCCCTGATCATGCAGATGGAAAATATTTACCATCGGATCATTCGGATGCTTCAGAATCGAATTATTGCCACCTATAAGATATTCAGTTTTAATATTAATTGTCAGTTCTGAATTTCGTATGGCATCTCCGATTTCCTTAACAGTTACGTTATCAATTCTTCTCGCATTCAGGTTTTCATCGGCAGATTTTGCTGTACGCTCCCTGATATTGGCACTGCCGGCAGCGGTTTCAGCAAGAGATACAAGATTTGCTGCGGTAATATCATTGGCATGAACAGTGTTACCGGCACCTCCGACACTTCCAAATCTCTGACTCAGAGTTTCCGGTCTGTCAACCGCCTCTTCCACCTGATCATTTTCAGGAAGTCCTTCAAAGGAAAGATCTGCTGCCTCCTGTGAAATCTGCTCATTAATCGAACGGTTACTGATTTCCTTGATTATAAGAGCCTGTAAATCAAACAATTGTTCTGCCGCCATCCTGGCATCTTTTGCATCAGGATTACTTCGTCCCTCATGAATCAGTGCTGTCTGAAGAAGATCCATTTCGGAAGATGCAAAAGTCTGAAAAACTGATGCCAGCTGTGCATTTGACATTTTTTCAACCGATGAAGTAAAAGTCCAGGATCCGTCAGCCCTCTGAGCCTCATTAAGCTGACCGAGTGCATCCAGACGGGAACAGTGAGTGCTGAGTGCCTTGAGATTTCCAAGAAGCGACTTGACATCCAGTTTGTCTGCCTGCCCTGACAGCACATTAAGCACATTATCAGCCGATTTGATTATTCCCTCTTTGCCCCGGGCGATTTTTGTTGCTGTTCTGAATCCGGCAAAAGGTACACTTGCAGATTTGATATTGTCCAGACGTATCGCAGGCGATTTTGAAAGTTTTACCTGATGCTGTCCGTAAACTCCGGTTGATTCGTTAATACCGCGGGATTCCAGTTCCTGCTTTACAGCGGTATCCATAGTTATGCCAGTCATTTATCTTTCTCCAGTTGTTTAAGAATCAATAATTAAATGTTTTATATGCTATGTAAACGAAATGATTCCAAAAAGGTTACAATCCTGCCCGGATAGTTTTAAATCATAAAACATACGATAAGCATAATCTGCACGCACC
>CADBNP010000185.1 GCA_902796095.1 uncultured Aeromonadales bacterium
AGCGGAGGTAACAGGTATGTGCTTAAGAGAATATGACGAAAAAAGAACAATGGAATTATTCAAAAATGAATGGAAGGAAGAGGGACGTCAGGAAGGACTTGATGAAGGTGAAAAGAAAGGACTTCAGAAAGGTGAAAAGAAATTCAGTTCTCTGATGGCAAAACTGCTTTCCATGGGAAAGATGGATGATATAAGACGAGTCGTTGAAGATGAGGAATACAGGGAAAAACTCTACATGGAATACGGTATAACCGGATCTGTTGAAAAAACTTCCTGATCTCATAACTACTGATCTGTAAGTAAGTCTAATTTGGCAAACCTCTTAGAGCGTTTGCCCTGTTATTTGGTACTGTGTTAGCTCAATAACATTTATCCAAATTTTGTTACCTAACACAAGGAACTCGATATCTTTATGCCTTTTAAGAGTATCTATGTATGAGCCGGTAATTCCTAGGATGGAAACTGTTCCCTGTAGGCATTGGTTTGTAAATTTAGGGAAAGGCGGTGATACCCCAGTGCTCCTTTGCACATTCAGCAAGTGTTTTGGAGACTACAAACGTTCTTTTTTTGATGTCTGATTTTGGGATCAGTGATATCTGCATCTTTTGTCAGTGGTCACAAATGGTCTCTCACTTTTTCTGTCAGCTCGTTAGAGTCTGATTTTTTCAGCAGTCTGGATAAGGTCTGAGTCTGCAGATAAGAATGAACAGGTGTCCTGATATGAGATACAAACAGGACAGAATGCAGGCGAATAATCCCAGCAATATTGCCAATCGCAGTGATCTGAATAAATTGGCGTTTAGTTAGCATATCTGGAAAATTACCGGTATTGAAGGTGGAACAATAAAAAGGAGGAAGAACAGCTTAGCTTCAATATCCTGCAGAAACGCTGCTATGATCCTGACGTTGCAATGAAAAGCATAGTCTGTTCTTTAGGTTTTGTTTAGTAATTTCTGATACGTTCGCCCTGTATTTGTGGTGATACAAACCTGAAAATTACGCTATAATCGAGCAACTGTCAGTTTTCTGTTTTGTGGCAGAGTGAATAAGGCTGTTTTTCTTTTGATTGGGAATTTAAACATGGGATTCTTTTCTTTTGTTGTAATCGCTTTTTTGATTTTTGTAGTAAGTGCTGTTTTCAAATCCATATGTGTAGTAGGACAGGGTTTTGAGTATGTCATTGAACGTCTTGGCAAGTATCAGACAACTCTGAAGCCTGGACTTCACATTCTTGTTCCTTTTATTGATCGGATCTACAAGAAGGTGGATATGAAGGAAACTGCCATGACCATCCCTCCGCAGGATGTGTTTACTCATGATAACGTCAATGCGAAAATCGACGCAATCTGCTTTATTCAGGTTTACAATGCCGCCAAGTGCGTATACGAGGTTAATGATTATTTCAACTCCATCTGTCAGCTGGTAAATACTCAGCTCCGTTCTGTTCTGGGTTCTATGGAACTGGATCAGATGCTGTCCCAGCGAGATACCATCAACCGTGATCTTCTTCAGGTTGTGGACAAGGCCACCGAGGTATGGGGCGTTAAGGTTACCCGTATTGATATCCGTGACATCAATGTTTCCAGTGATGTAATGGAATCCATGAGCGCACAGCTCAAGGCCGAGCGTACCAAGCGTGCCACTATTCTTGAGGCAGAGGGTATCAGACAGGCACAGATCCTGAAATCCGAGGGCGAAAAGCAGTCGCAGATTTTAAAGTCTGAAGGTGAAAAGGCTGCCGCCATTTTAGCTGCAGAAGCGAGAGAAAGAGCTGCAGAGGCGGAGGCAAGAGCTACAACCATGGTTTCAGATGCCATAAAGGACGGCAACACCCAGGCCATAAACTACTTTGTTGCTCAGAAGTACACTGAAGCCATCAAGGCCATAGGTGCCGCTGAAAATTCCAAGGTTATTATGATGCCTCTTGATGCATCAAGTATTATCGGATCTGTCGGCGGTATTTCTCAGCTTGTCAAAGAGCTCAACAAGTAATTGGAAGGGCAGAATTATGGATCCGGCTTATATCTGGTTGATTCTTGCTTTCGGTCTGATGGTGGCCGAGGTTGTCGGCACGGACTTCTTTCTTCTGTTTCTTGGAGTTGCCGCCCTGGTTACGTCAATTGTGACGTTTCTTGCCAGTGAGATATCATTCAGTGCACAGTGCATTCTTTACGGGGTTCTGTCTCTTGTCTTTGTTGTGATATGGCTGCTAAGACATAAGAGAAAGGGACCACGCCAGGGTGATTATACCCCGAACAGCGGGTTTGATTCTCTGAAAGGTATCCAGACGGAGATAGCCGAGGTTGGATCAGACGGAACCTTCAAAATTATTGTAAAGGATTCTGTCTGTCTGGCCCGTGCCGCTTCGGAGGGAACACAGTTTGCAGTGGGTGATCGGGTTAAAATTGTGGATATAGACGAAACCACCTCAAGACCTGTGGTGGAAAAAATCTGATCCTGACCGGCAGAATTCCGGCCGGCGGCTGGATTGTACATTTCCCTGCCAACTGCGTTTTTGTTTACATGAAAGCCGGTCTGCGGGGCTTTGCCTGCGGTCCGGCATTTTTAATGCGGGACTGATATCCTGTGACTGCAGCTTTGCTTTTGCAGGATCTTTTAAGTCTGTTCGGAAGGAATCAGTTCAGAGGCGGCGGGAGTTTCAGTCGGCTGATAGTCGTTCGCATGGATGAAAACAGAAAATTTGGTTAAAAACCGTGTATGTACTCAAATTTTAGCATACAGGTTCATTGTCATTTACTCTGTTAGTCGTTAAGATCTTGACAGGCGGTCTTTGTGTGAAAAATCTGATTTTCGGTGCTTCAGCAAAGAGTCTTCAAGGTATTTTCTAGTGTTTTCTACTAAGGAACAATAATGAGTTTAGATAAAATCCCAGCAGGCAAGTCTCTGCCAGATGACATTTACGTTATAATTGAAATCCCTCAGAATGCAGATCCTATCAAGTACGAGGTGGATCATGAAACCGGCTGCATTTTTGTGGATCGTTTTATGGCAACTCCGATGTACTATCCATGCAACTACGGTTATATCAATCAGACTCTTTCTCCTGACGGTGATCCGCTGGATGTGCTTGTTCCTAGCAGATACCCGCTTCTTCCAGGCTCTGTGATCCGCTGCCGTCCAATCGGTATTCTTCACATGACTGACGAGGCCGGTTCCGATGCCAAACTGATTGCTGTTCCTCACAGCAAGGTTTCAATGATATATGATCCTGTCAGGGAGCTTGCCGATCTGCCAGAACTTCTCAAGCAGCAGATTGAACATTTCTTCTCCCACTACAAGGAACTGGAGCCTGGCAAGTGGGTCAAGATTGAAGGATGGTCTGATCGCGAGGCAGCAGAGAAGGAAGTTCTCGACGCAGCAGCCCGTTATCAGCAGTCTCTGAAAAAATAGTATTTGAAATTCTGTTAATTTTTGATAATTTGACGGTATGATCTTAAGCAGGATCAATACCGTTTTTTTTTGCTCTTTTTCATGAGATCTTCAAAGTGATAAAAAAATTATTACCGGCTGCCGTTCTGATTATTTCAGCAGCCCTGTGCGGATGTGAATCCACCTTTGATGACAGTCAGCCGATATCCGGACCGTTTCTTTCCGGACAGGAATGGAATGCCCAGAAGCTGATCCTTGTAGATGTTCAGAAGTATAAGGTTAACGGATCCATGATCCTGGATCTGATCCCGAGAACAAGCTACGGCAGCAATACCAACACAAGAGGAAGTGCTTCATTCCTGTACAGCAGAAGCGGAACAGACTACACCTTTACTGTTACCCACGCTCTTGCAGGCCAGCTTCTGAAAATCAGAAAGTCGAAGGAGGCTGGCGGTATTGAGCTTACAGGCTCAGAAGGAAATCAGTACCGTTTTTCCTCTGAAAGAGAATTCATGGAGGCTGTAAGTCTTCCTGTTGATCGCATGCCGTATATGATTATGGGTGTCACTTTTGGTGACGAATCGGAAACCCGTTATGATGAAAGCGGCAGACTTGCATATCAGGTGGTTGACGGGTGGAGGATCCGCTACTATGAGTACGGAAGGTTCGGAGACTTTGTTCTGCCTTCAAAACTGAAGCTGGAGAATGTTTCTGTCGGAACGATAAAAATAACTGTGAAGGGATGGAATTTTACTTTATGAGCGGAGTTTTAAGTCTTCCGGCCCCGGCCAAACTGAATCTGTTTCTGTATATAACAGGAAGAAGAGACGACGGATATCATAATCTGCAGACGCTTTTTATTTTTCTTGATTACAGTGATCGACTTGATTTTGAACTGCAGGATGAGGATCGCATTTCTGTCCTTCCCGCCATACCCGGTGTGCCGGAAACTTCAAATCTTATTTACAGGGCCGCCGAGTCCCTTCTGCCATATCGCAGAAAGAAAAGCGGTATCAGGGTAAATCTGATCAAGAATCTTCCCATGGGCGGAGGAATAGGTGGCGGTTCGTCGGATGCCGCCACGACGCTGGCAGCTGTAAACAGACTGTGGGAATGCGATCTTTCTGTTGAAGATCTTGCCGGTATAGGAAAGAAACTAGGGGCCGATGTACCGGTGTTTGTGAGAGGCAGAGCCGCCTTTGCCGAGGGTATCGGAGAGAAGCTGGTGCCGGTGGAACTTCAGGAAAAATGGTATCTTGTGGTTGTGCCTGATGTGCATGTGTCTACAAAGGAAATTTTCTGTCATCCTGATCTTGCCCGTGATTCTCCGGTCAGAACCTGGGATGAACTCAAGTCTGTGAAATGGAGCAACGACTGCCAGAGTCTTGTTAAAAAAATATATCCGCCTGTTGATCAGGCGTTGGTATGGTTGCTAAAATATGCACCGTCTAGAATGACCGGAACGGGAGCCTGTGTCTTTGGCGAATTTGATGAAAGGCAGGCGGCAGACGAGGCGTTACAGCATTTGCCTGACGGCTGGAAAGCCTTTGTCGCCAGAGGTCTTAACCAGTCTCCTCTTTACCGTGAATTGAATAATTTACTCTGATCGGCAGTGCATGATTTTTTTTCTGCCGCGGAATCTTAATCCCGGACACATGTGGACAGCTCCCGTACCTGGTATGCTGATGCTGTCGAACGAGAACCGGACTTGCATGGGACGTGGAAATCACCTCCTTTTTCGGCTGGTGAGAATGTTTTGATCGCAGCAGTGCGATCTTTTTGTTTTTCTAAAATCTTTATCGAGGTTATATCGTGCCGGATATGAAACTTTTTGCAGGAAACGCAATTCCTGAGTTAGCTGAAAAAATTGCAACCCGTCTTGGTACAAGACTCGGAGCTGCCACAGTGGGCCGTTTCAGTGACGGCGAGGTTCAGGTTCAGATCAATGAAAATATTCGCGGCTGTGATGTTTTCATTATTCAGTCCACCTGTGCTCCGACAAATGATCATCTTATGGAACTTGTTGTGATGATTGATGCGATGCGTCGTGCATCTGCGGGAAGGATCACTGCTGTTGTCCCTTATTTCGGCTATGCCCGTCAGGATCGTCGCGTGCGTTCTGCCCGTGTACCTATCACTGCAAAGGTTGTTGCTGATTTCCTGTCATGTGTCGGTGTTGATCGTGTTGTTACGGTTGATCTTCATGCTGAACAGATCCAGGGCTTTTTTGATGTACCGATCGACAATCTTTTCGGCAGTCCTGTTCTTCTTGATGATCTGCGCAGCAAGCATCTTGAGAATCCGGTTATAGTTTCTCCTGACATCGGCGGTGTGGTTCGTGCCAGAGCCATGGCCAAGCTTCTTAATGATATTGATATAGCCATCATTGACAAGCGCCGCCCGCGTCCTAATGTTTCACAGGTGATGCACCTTATCGGTGAGGTTGAGGGCAGAGACTGCATCATTATTGATGATATGGTGGATACCGGCGGAACTCTGTGCAAGGCTGCGGACGCATTAAAGGAAAGAGGAGCACGTACCGTGTATGCCTATGCCACCCATCCTGTACTTTCCGGTGCTGCTTTTGATAATATTGCTCATTCAAAGATTGATGAGATTGTGGTTACTGATTCCATACCTCTCACTGAAGACATAAAGTCAACTCATAAGGTAAGAAGTCTGACCCTCGCTCCGATGCTTGCCGAAGCAATTCGACGCATTAACAACGAAGAATCAATTTCAGCCATGTTTGAATACTGATTTACATCAGATTATCTTAAAAGAAAAGGTGCCGTTTTCATAAAACCGCACCTTTTCTGCTTTTTGTTTCACACTTTTACCTTACCGATACAGCCTTCTGTACGGCAGAAATTTTCAGTCTGTGGACATCCCGCCCTGATGAGTCTCCGTATCCACCAGAGCTTCCTTGGCGTGTTTTGCCTGCTTTGCCAGTTCTGCCGCAATAAGAGCAGCCTTTCTGGCCTTTTTCTCTGCTGCAGCAGCCTCTGTCTGGGCGATCCTTGCCTCCTCCTCCGCCTTTTTATGCTGCTCTTCCAGAGTCTTAAGTTTGTTCTTTTCCTTGAGTTCGTTGTCAAGCCAGCTTATAGCAGATGTTACCGCATAAATTACCTTTGCCTCCATGTCCTGTCTTTTTTCATCGGACATGTAAAAGTACATATCAACGCTGTGGCGGATATAATGTACCGGAAGCTGGTTCAAAGCAAGACAGTACAGATCCGCGATATAGTCATCCGAGCGTGTGGATACAAGCTCAAGTGCATCTATGTACTTCCTTACCAGATCTTCATAGTAATTGTGGATTTCAGATAAAGCCATTTGTATGTTCCTTTTCTACTAAAGCGTTTTGGTTTTAACCTAGAATTCTGATTAAAGTATAACAGAGGCGGATCATTTCAATTACAAAGCTGTTTACAGATCTGTCAGTTTTTGCGTGCTGTATCATATAGTACGCAAGTTTACCGGAACAGTTCCTCCGGAAATATGAAATTCTATTCATGTCTCGATCTGAATGACTCCGGCGTTCTCACTGCTTGACAGTCAGGCGGCGGTGATATACCTTGAAACGTATGTGCATTTTCGTTCGGGGATCATTCATCCCGCAGACGAATTTGCGGATAGTTTTTTGAAATGTTAAGAGGATCTTATGGGTAAGTTTGTTGTAAAAAAATCCAAAAATGACGGTTTTGTTTTTAATCTAAAGGCTACCAACGGCCAGGTTATTGCCACCTCGCAGGTTTATTCAACCGAGGCAACATGCATGAACGGAATCGAAAGCGTGAAGAAAAATTCTGCCGCCGCCAATATCGAGGATCAGACAAAGGAAGGATTTGAAGTCCAGAAGCACCCTAAATTTGAGGTTTATACTGATAAGTCAGGAGAATTCAGGTTTCGTCTCAAGGCTACCAACGGTGAAATTATCGTTACGGGACAGGCCTACAAGAGGCATGCTGATGTGTTAAACGGCATTGATTCCATTAAACGCAACGCTCCTGATGCGGAAGTTGTCAAAGAGGAAGAATAACAGATTTTTTTCTCGATCAGGCTTCGCAGATCTGCGGGGCTTTTTTGTTGTTTGATGACTGCAGAATAATTGCTGCAGACGTGTTAAAAAGTTTATCTGACAGGCTACCTATGGATCTTAGAGTTATTATTACCAGAAGACCGCTGGTTATTATCCGTTCCACCCTTCTTTCTGGTTTTTTGCTTCTTCTGCTTATGGCTGCAGTCAGATTATGCTCTGTCTACTGGCTGAATTCCGATGCCTGGGGAGCAATCAGCGGTGAAGAAAAAATTAATTTTCTGATCATGAGTCTTCGCTTTGACTTGAAATTCGCAGCCATCATTCTTTCTCCGTTTATTCTGCTTGGTCTTCTTATTCCCTACGGCCGGTTTGGATCCGTGTTTCCCAAATGGGGTGCCGTTTATATAGGTCTCGTATTTTTCGCCACCTCTCTTGCCGGAGTTTCAAACTACTACTACATTCAGACCTATGGGCACCACTTTGATCTCATGTGCTTCGGCGTGGTAAATGAGGATTTTACTGCGGTGATCAAAAGCATATGGGACGGATATCCTGTCATATGCTTTATTCTTTTTTCCCTGTTCTGCGGTATCAGTGCCGGCGGACTTGCTTTTGCCTTCATGTGGCTGATGTGCAGAATCGGAAGAATGCAGTTTTTATGGACTTCTGTCATTGTGATGACTGCCTTTATCGGTGTATGGGCACTGCTGATCAGGGGTGATGTTGGAAAGTTTCCCCTGCGGCGGGCGGCAACTGCTGTAACCACCAGCGCAGCCATCAACGATCTTGTTCCTTCCGGACTTATGGCTTTTGCCTGGACTGTATCTGATTATATGAAGGAGAAGGAGATCCGGCAGGCTGATCCTGCCGATCTGAAGGATGCCGCCGCCTATTTCGGGCTTGAGTACTCCGATGATTACAGGAAGGTGCTGGCAGTAAAATCCAGAGGTCTGTTCGCGAACAGACCTCACGTGATCCTGGCAGTGATGGAAAGCATGAGTACTGATATGCTGGAAGCCGATGATCCTGCCACCTTCGATATTTACGGATCGCTGAGAAAGGTCCTCTCAATCCCGACGGTTTACAGTTTCAGGAATTTTCTGTCAGAGGGTGACGGTACCATTGATTCCATCGGCCGCATCCTTGTACGGCAGGGTGACAATATGAATCATTCCGTGGGCAGATTTTCCAGAACCGGCTTTTTTACCTCGGCCGCAGTTCCCTTTAAGGAGCATGGTTATCATACGGTTCTGGTGACGGCCGGGGGTAGAGGCTGGAGAAATATCGGTGAATTTGCCGAGGCCAACGGTTTTGAGACGGTAATCGACGACAGTTATATTCTGCAGAGGCGTCCTGATGCAGGCAAATCAACCTGGGGACTCTTTGACGGCGAGATGTTTGATTTTGCCTACGATATGCTGAAGGAATCAGATCGTCCGGTGTTCATGGTTCTTGTAAGTGTAACAAATCATCCTCCGTATACTCTTCCTGACGGTTATCGCATAACCGGATTTAATGTTCCGAATCAGAAGGTAGAGCAGAAATATCATAACGAGGATATTTACAAAATGTATGAAACCTTCAGATATGCCAATGACCAGCTGGGAAATTTTATTCTGAAAATTACTGGAAACGGTGAGCTGTCAGATCGGGTGATCCTGGCTGCCACCGGCGATCATAACGTAAGAGGTCTTAATGTATATCAGAAGATCAGTTCTGTGGTGATGGGACATCAGGTTCCGCTCATTGTGTATCTGCCACACAGACTTGATGCGGATCTTCACAGATATGCGAGTCATAAGGATATTATGCCGACTCTCTTTGATCTGGCGCTGGAAAACGCCGAGTTTTACTATCAGGGCTGCAGCCTTTTCAGATCTGCCGATGAATGCCCGTATAATTTCGCTTACAACTCTTCAGTTACGGTTACTGATACCGGTGTCTGCATTTATGACAGCGGCATCTCAAGATCCTTCGGCCGGGATGACTTTTCCGGAACTGCGCCTGAGGACAACAGTTCCTGCAGGACTGCGGAGCAGTTCAGAAAACTGAATGAATGGTATTACAGATATCAGACAGCCGGTGAAAAAAAATGAACTGAGAAAAGATGACCAGTTGTCAGAACTGAAATGCAGTTCTGACTTACAGAGCCGGGGAGAAAATGCTGTCTTTTTATGTTTCTCCGTGAGCGTCCTTGTACATTTTTATGTACTGCTCGGCCGATTTGGTCCAGTAGTATTTGGTATGCATGGCATTTATCTGAACGCGGCGGTATTCTTCAGGCTCCTGCAGGAAGAACAGCAGGGCACGACGCATGGTTGAAAGCAGATCAATGGATTCCGGCTTCTCAAATTTAAAGCCGGTGGCATCTCTCGGATCATGATCATAGTCGTTGACTGTATCCCGCAGTCCGCCAACCGAACGCACTATAGGCAGGGCGCCGTAGGCCATGGAATACATCTGGTTCAGACCGCACGGCTCGTAAAGAGATGGCATGAGGAAGAAGTCTGAGGCCGCTTCAGTCATATGTGCCAGTGTTTCATCATAGGAATTGATGAATACAAACTTTTTAGGGTTTTTGGCATTTATGATACTCAGCTGCTGTGCAAGGTACGGATCCCCCGTCCCTATTATCACTACGTTAACCTTGTGAACAAGAAAACTCTCCAGCACCGGGATCAGTATGTTTATTCCCTTCTGCTCCGTAAGACGGCATATCATTCCAAAGAGAGGGTAGTCATTGATTTCAAGATTCAGTTTTTTCTGCAGGATATGCTTGCAGAGGTTCTTTTCCTCAATATGATTGTGGCTGTAGTTGTAGGGGATTAACGTGTCATTGAGAGGATCCCAGTCCGTATAATCACATCCGTTTACTATGCCTCTCAGGTGATCCGCCCTTGACTCAAAGTTTTTGGACATGCCGTGACCGCCGAGGTAGGTGGTCAGCTCCTGGGCGTAGCCAAGACTGACTGTGTTGATTTCATCAGCAAATGCGACACCGATTTTCAGCAGATTGAAATAGGACATGCCCTGCATAAGAAAATCGTTGGCATGATCGTTGATCTCGGGAACCATCCAGAACTGGGAACGATCAAAGACTCCCTGATATGCTCCGTTATGAACAGTAAGAACAGATCTTGTTCCCCTGAAGTTTTCCCTGTCTCTGTACCTTATTTTCAGCAGAAAGGCGGCAATTGAAGTGTGCCAGTCATTACAGTGAACCACATAAGGATAAAAATTGAGATGAATACATGCTTCAAGAGCACATATGCTGAGAAAAATAAACCGTTCTCCGTTGTCACCGTAGGCTACTGACTGCTCGTCATACAGACCGTTGCGGTAGAAATACGGACCGTAGTCAATAAACCATATGGTAAATCCGAAGAAATTTTTGGAGTAAATGCCGTAGCGGATTGTGGCGTGATCGCTGAGCTGAAGCTCATACTCTCCTACACGTACAAGATTTTTTACGTGATCCGGACCAAAATAAAGCGGCATCACCACTTTGACGTTGTGTCCCATGCGTGCCAGTTCTGCAGGAAGTGCTTTGGCTACATCCCCGAGACCTCCGGTTTTGTCTATGCCCTGGAGTTCGGAGGTAAGGAAGAGAATATCCATAAATTACATCCTCGTACCTTTTCGCATGACAATAATGCCTCCCGGGGATACCACTGCTGAATCTGGCAGATTTTTACTGTCGGCATTTATTACAGTGTTGTCCTTTAAAATGACATCACGATCAATGATGGTGTTTTTAATCCTGCAGTTGTTTCCTATGGTGACGTTTCCGATAATGATGACATTTTCAAGCAGAGTGTTATTACCGATGGAGCATTCAAATCCGAGAACACTGTGGGAGATGGTTGCTGATTTGATGTAGCATCCGGCACTTATAATCGAGTTGTTGATTACAGCGTTGTTTTCCTTGCTTCTGAATTTGACCGGCGGCAGAGGAGGGTAATAGGTGTGAAGCTGCCAGTGTGGATTGTAAAGTGAGAATCTGGACGGAGTGGCAAGAATATCCATGTGTGCCTGCCAGTATGAATCTATGTCACCCACATCACGCCAGTAACCCTGTCTGTTCTCTTCACCTGGTATTACATTTGTGCTGAAATCGTATACGTAAATCGGCTTGTCATCCCGAAGCATTTCAGGAATGACATCACGACCGAAATCGTGAACTGAATAAGGATTGTCGTTGTCCTTCTGGGTTTCGCTGTACAGAGTCTGGGGATCGAAAATATAGTTGCCCATTGATACCAGAGCGTGCTCGGGATCGCCGGGAATACAGCGGGGCTCAGCCGGTTTTTCCTCAAATCCTATCATCCTGCCGTTCTTGTCCACCTCTATCACACCAAGAGAGTGCGCCTTTGAAATCGGAGTCTTTATTGCGGCGATAGTCAGAACAGCTTTCTTTTCCTTGTGGAAGTCCAGCATCTGGTTGATATCCATCTTGTAGATGTGATCACTTCCGAATACACAGATGTACTCGGGATTTTCCTGCTGAATGAAACTGAGATTCTGAAAAACGGAATCAGCTGTTCCGTCGTACCACCTTCTCCCCAGTCTCATCTGTGCCGGAATGGGATCAATAAAGCAGCCTGAGATTCCGTTAATGTTCCAGCCCTTCTTGAGGTGAAGATAAAGAGACTGGGATTTGAACTGGGTGAGAACGTAAATCTTTAAAATGTTTGAGTTGACAAAATTATTGAGAACAAAGTCTATAAGGCGGTAGCTGCCGGCGAACGGCACGGCCGGCTTGCTTCTTGATGCTGTAAGCGGCATAAGGCGGGTTCCCTCACCGCCGGCCATAATTACTGCTAGAACTCCTGACATCTGCTTTTCCCCCCTTTATAACAGATGATACAAGAATTGACGGTTCAAAAATGTAGATTTGTTCAAGGTTTGATGAAATGCGGGATTGTTGTGCATGCTGTAGGGCGGATCCTGTTTCAGATTCCGGACATGCGGTTCCGGCTCTTTTCCCGGTATCCGGGCAGGAAATTCTGATCATGCGCAGGATCCGCTGCTGCAGATGGTTGCAGGTGGCAGGCGGCAGCGGGGAAATACCTTATTTTCACCAGGTCTCAGATCGTTTCTTTTGATATGATCCGGGGTAATATAATGCCAGCCATGTGATACAATAGCGCTTATTACTCTGATGATACTTTCCGGATATCTGAAGAGTTCTGTTTTTAAGTCCGGTAAAAGGTGAGCAATGTCTGACTGAGTCTGCCTTTTAAACTTTACTGCAGGGTGCAGGAACATCGGTTCGTCGGGTTAAATTTTGTAAAGGAAGGAATAGAAATGATCCACGGTTCAATAGTAGCTCTTATTACTCCGTTCAGGAACGGTCGTCTGGATGAGGAAGCCTTGAGCAGGATGGTTGAATGGCACATTGAGCAGGGAACGCACGGTATTGTGCCTGTGGGAACTACAGGTGAATGCCCGACCCTTACTCATGATGAACACTGCCGTGTAATTGAGATAACAGCCAAAACTGCCGCAGGAAGAGTTGCCGTCATAGCAGGTGCTGGATCCAATAATCCTGTTGAAGCCATTGAATATTCCAAGGTGGCGGAGAAGTTCGGCTGTGATGCGACGCTTCATATTGCAGGATATTACAACCGTCCGAATCAGGAAGGTCTGTATCAGCATTTCAAAATGGTTCATGACAGCACAAATATTCCTATAATCCTCTACAATGTGCCGGGTCGCGCCGTTGTCAACATACTTCCGGAAACGGTAGCACGTCTTTCCCAGCTTCCGAGGGTTATCGGTATCAAGGATGCCACCGGCAATCTGGAGCGTCCTTGGCTTGAGCGCCGTCTGGTCAGCCGTAAGGATTTTCTGTGGATTTCCGGTGAGGATTCCACTGCCGTACCTTACAATCTTTCCGGTGGCTGCGGATGCATATCTGTAACAGCAAATGTTGCGCCTAAACTGGTTTCCAGACTGCAGGAACTGACTCTTGCAAAGAAATGGGATGAAGCCTGCGAACTTCAGGATCGTCTTATTCCTTTGCATAAGCTCATGTTTGCAGAGCCAAGTCCTGCCGGTGCCAAGTACGCGGCATCTTTGCTTAAGTTGTGTACAGACGAGTGCCGCTGTCCGATTGTTCCGCTGACCAGCGAGACCAAAGGCAAAATTGAGAAGGCCATGTCTGATCTGGAACTTATCTGATTTTGACACTTCTGTTTTATTTCACGAGGCTGCCTCATGGCGGCTTTTTTTTGTTCAGCTGATAATCTGTATGGCGGGTATTTATGAATCAGGAAGAAACTGAGCCGGAAAAAATGACGGCACTTCGCAGAATTGTAAGCTTTGTTCGCAGAGAGGGACGGCTTACCAGGGGGCAGAGCAGAGCTCTGGAAGAACTGTGGCCGGTGTACGGTGTGGAATATGGAGCCCCCGTTGATTTGCAGAAACTTTACGGAAATGATCATCCTGTGGTTTTTGAAATAGGTTTTGGCATGGGACGTTCATTTGTGGAAATGGCAGCTGCCGATCCTGATGAGAATTATCTTGGCACCGAGGTGCACAGACCCGGTATAGGTGCCTGCCTTATGGGAATAAGGGAGAAGGAGCTTTCCAATGTGAGAGTAATGGATCATGATGCCGTCGAAATACTTAAAAACATGATCCCCGACGGTTCTCTTTCAAAACTGCAGCTGTTCTTCCCGGATCCGTGGCACAAGAAGAAACATCATAAGCGCAGAATCGTGCAGACTGATTTTCTGGAACTGGTAGCAGTAAAACTTAAGAACGGCGGAATCATACACATGGCTACCGACTGGCAGGAATATGCAGAGCATATGAGGGATACGGCAAATGCCTGCAGCTTTCTGAAGAATCTGTCGGTTACGGGTGACTTCATACCGCGTCCTGATTCCAGACCTGTAACAAAGTTTGAGGAAAGAGGAATCAGACTCGGTCACGGTGTATGGGATCTGCAGTTTGAAAAAATTTCAGATCCAGAATAAGAGCTGAAGCCTGAACTTAAACGGACACACTTTTGTCATCCGGAGCCGCTATCACCTTCGTATGCCGGAATGTGTTTCGTTTTTTAATGTTACAGAGGCACCGCCGGACAGGGAATCTGACAGTTTTTTTGACAGATGAGATAATATCCGGTGAAGAGTGTCAGTTTCAAGGAAAAATCACATGGGTAAATTTGATCTGCTTAAGAATTTCGAAGGACTGATCTTTGATCTTGACGGAACACTGGTGAATTCCATGCAGTTTCACATAAAGGCGTGGCAGGAGGTCGGCGAGAAGCGAGGTGTCAGCATTCCTGCGGACTATCTTGCAGAAAACGGTGGTCGTCCGAGTCTGCTGATTGCCGGTGAGCTGGCTTCGCGGTACGCTTTTTCAGAATCTCCCGAACTTCTTCAGAAGGAAAAAACAGAAAATTACGTCCGGCATATTCCCGAACTTTTCATATATCCGGACATGCTGCCTCTTCTGGATTTTGCACTGAGCAGCGGCATTTCCATGATTATCGGCACAGGAACTCTGAGATCAAATGTGGAAGTAGTAATGAAACATACCGGACTTGACAGATATATCACTTCATTTGTCTGCTCTGATCAGGTGAAAAAGCATAAACCCCATCCTGATACTTTTCTTCTTGCTGCTGAAATTATGGGAAAGTCTCCGGACAGATGTCTTGTTTTTGAAGATGCTCCTCTTGGCGTGGAGGCTGCCCGCCGCGGAGGCATGGACTGCTGTGTCGTAAGAGACGGATTATATGATCTCGGCCGAATTATCAGAGCCGGCGGCGGAGATGAGAACTGACGTTTACCTCTCCTGTTCAGCCTTTTTAGACTCCTTTCTGACCCTGGTCTGATTTCCGCAGGAGATAGTTGATATTTTAGCCTTGTATATCATCTGCTGGTTTCCGTTGGAATCTCGCAGCATTACACAGTAGGGATCATAACCTGTGACGACCCCCTCGAGTTTGATACCGCTCATCAGGAAAACAGCAACCTGGATCTGCTGACTTTTCAGCCAGCCCAGTGCACCGTCCTGACCGTTTCCAACAGTGAAAGCCTGATCAAATGAAACAAAATTCTGTACCTGTTTTTCTTCAGTCATCTGCATATTCCTTAATTCCGTTGATCCCGCAGGCACTGATCACTGATTGAAGAAAACCATGGAGGCATAGCCGGCAGTATTTTTAATATTATACTTGTTTCCGGTAGTCTGATATGAAATCAGCCGCGGTCGCCAGTAGTGATTTTCTGCCAGCTGTATAAGACTGTTGAGGGCAGCGTAGCAGTTGCTCTGAACATTTCTGATGGAACTGTCCAGTGCAATGATTTTCGAAATGGTTTCTGAATCAAGTGATTTTGATTCCCGGATGGAAAGAGAGTGACTCAGACCGCCGCACAGTATAATCAGACTTCCATTATCGATAAGCAGTTCAATAATCTCGATCAGTTCATCCATGTCAGCTTTTTTGTATGCGACGGGAATTATAGGCAGCATGTATTCGGCGGTCATATCCGCAATTATGGGAAGATTGTATGAAAGATCGCACAGTTCAAAAAAATCCGTGGAAACACTGGAGATCTGTGTACTTGTATTCAGTTTCATGACAGCGTCGCGCAGCTCCGGCTCCAGCACCATCGAGAATTCCGTTATTTCATTACGAAATACGGCATCGCTGTCCGGCAGATATATTCCTGCTGCAACTTTCGGATGTGCGGCACCGATAACCACCACTCGCTTGTAGCTGTTGAATTTTGTTATCTGCCTCAGAGTCTGCACCACCATGAGCGAACACATTTCACTGCTGGCTACCGGCATGAAAAGAGCCTTGACGCTGTTTGATTCCACAACATCGAATTCCTGCGTCTTCGCGGCAAGCCAGTTTTCAAGGCTTTCTCTGGAAAACTCCGATTCCTTTAGTCCTATTTTTGGTAATTTCATCCAGGAAACTCCGCAAAACAAAAAACACCCGGTCAGGACTTTTTTCTGTTCCTGATGAGCGATCTTTTTTGAACAACCCTGCAACTTATTCGAGGGGGTGATCGTTTAACCTTAGGGTGATTATAGAGCAGATTCTGAGAAAATAATCCATGAGGTTGTAAAGTTACTCTTTTCATCACTGTATAATATTCTGATTTGTGATCTGTATTTTACTTTTACGACGATTTCAGTCACAATTCATTTTTTGCTAATTCATCAAGAAATGCGAGTTAAGAAACGATCCTGACGGCTGATAACTGTTACAATCGTTAGGAGCGGTTTATCGCCGTATGATGATTAAATTGCCGTTTTAGTTTTTTCTTTTTGCCCAGTTTTCTCTGGCACGCAGTTTTCTCTGGAAAGGGTGTATTTGTTTATGGCTTCACTTCAAGACAAAAGTGAGTATGAAAAATCAAGCATAGTTTTGAAAAAAGCTCTGACCCTGATGGTTAAGAACCGAATTCCTCCTAATCCGAATCATTACTCTGTGTGGTATACATTTGTTGACAAGTCCAACTTTGATTTGTGCAGGGAAATGTCTGATGTCATCGCCCGTGGTTTCTGCACGGAAACCAAAAGCAGGGAACTTTACAACAAATATATCGCTTCAGAAAGCGAAAAGTCTCTTGAACTTATCAAGAGGGACCTGGAAAAGATGGTCTGTGAGATGAGCTCTTCAATTACTGACGCTTCGGCTGGAACAGCTTTGTTCCAGAGTAAAATCAGTACGTCGTTTGATAAACTGAAAAAGGCAGAGAACGGCGGTCTGACCATTGAGGAGACAATGTCCGTAATGCATGAGATGGTCAAGAATTCAAAAGAGGTGGCAAAAAATGTTGAAATGTTTTCCCGCCAGCTCAGTAAAGCCCAGACCGAGATCAGTGAGCTTAAGGATCAGATTTCCCTGTTTCAGAAGGATGCATCCACTGATGCTCTGACTGATCTTCTGAACAGAAGATCCTTTGAAGTAGATCTGAATTCTCTTGGTGAAAGGGATTTGCCGTTTTCAATCATAATGTGCGATATCGATTACTTTAAGAGACTGAATGATACCTACGGACATCAGGTTGGTGATATTGCACTTAAGATGGTGGCCAGGGTATTTAATGAAAAAACAAGGGAATCGGCCATGGCATACAGATATGGCGGAGAGGAGTTTGTAATGCTTCTTCCTGAGACTCCGGTAAGTATTGCCCGTCAGATTGCTGATTCCATGAGGCGGAGAATAGAGAAACTCAGTATTATTATCAAGGAGACGGGAACAAAAGTAAGTAATGTGACAGCATCCTTCGGCGTTGCCGCTTCTGACGGGAGTGAATCTCCGTCTGTTGCTGTCAAGCAGGCGGATCTGCAGCTGTACGAAGCTAAAAGACTGGGACGCAACAGAGTGATGCCGATGTCTATCTGAGAAGAACGGGTGTTTAATGGACTTTATCTTATGATCTGTCTAAGTTCTGTCCATACAGAGCATGCGGTGTAAAAAACTGTTGACACATAAAAGTAAAAATAGTTTAATAGTCAGCGTTGCCCAGGTAGCTCAGTTGGTAGAGCAGGGGACTGAAAATCCCCGTGTCAGCGGTTCAATCCCGTTCCTGGGCACCATTCAATGCCGGCTTAGCTCAGTTGGTAGAGCAACTGATTTGTAATCAGTGGGTCATCAGTTCGAGTCCGATAGCCGGCACCATTTTTCTTAGGCGGCCAGATAGCTCAGTCGGTAGAGCAGGGGACTGAAAATCCCCGTGTCAGCGGTTCGATCCCGTTTCTGGCCACCACCTGCTGTATCTCCCTGTTGTTCTCGCTTCTGTTTTCCTGTCTGCAGTTTCGGATTTCCTGTTGTTTTTTTGAACGGCATGAAAGGCACGGTCTGGTTTTCCCGCTTGTCCTGCCTTGTTTTACTGATTCTCGCTCCTGTATTTTTATTTTTTGTGGCATTCATGACTGCCGAGGCCTTTTATGATAGATGAAGAAATTAAAACTTTTGTGAAAGAACAGCTTTCCCCAGCAGTTCGAAAAAACAGACTCTCTTTTGACGGTTTAAAAAAGGAACTGAAAAGCAGGTTTGGTATTAACTATAAACATTTTTTCTCTTTGTTTCAGGAACTGTCCGCTGAACTTAACATCGGTATCAGGGGTAATCCTCCTCAGGATTCACTGAGAGTTTATGAAGATTCGGAACTGTCTTCCGCTACAGTTCTCTCCTGTGGAGTGAATGACGCCGTGCTGACCTGCGAGGACGGAACTACCCGCAAGGTTCATACCTCAACGTATTTCGGCGGACTTATTGATGGTGACCGAGTCCTTTACACTGCAGACAAAAATGACTTTCTGATCTTTATCAAGGTGATAAAACCTGCCGAACGGAGAATAGTGTGCAGGATCAGTGAAAACAGTTCCGGTGACTGTGAACTTTATCCTGAAAATGAGAGAAAGTACCCGAATATTATAATTCTGCCTGATCATGAACTTCATTTGATGGATTCAAAACTGGTATCGGTGCAGATTACGGAACGCACACCGAAGAAAAGCGAATTGTCTCCGTATTATTTCAGAGGTACTGTAGTTGACGTTTTTGATTCAGACGATCATCTTGATTCCAGAATAAAGATAGCAATGGCTGAGCACGGCATATCATATGTATGGCCGGAGGAAGTTAAAAGACAGACGGAAAATATTCCGGACGAGGTAAAGTCGGAAGATATGGCAGGAAGAAGGGATCTGACAGGTATTCCTCTGTTTACCATTGACGGTGACGATGCCAGGGATTTTGATGATGCCGTATTCTGTGAACCTCTGAAGAGGGAAGAAGGAGGCTGGAAACTTTATGTTGCCATAGCCGATGTATCCTATTACGTCAGGATCGGAACGCCTCTTGATCGTGAAGCATACAAAAGAGGAAATTCAGTATATTTTCCGACTTACGTTGTTCCCATGCTGCCGGAAAAACTTTCTAATGGATTGTGTTCCCTTAATCCGAAAGTGAACCGTCTGTGCATGACCTGCGAGATGATTATTGCAAGGAACGGTACCCTTGAATCCTTCAGATTTTATCCTGCAGTCATGTTTTCTCATGCCCGTCTCACATATAACAAGGTTCACGGCATGCTGGAGGGGGATACCGCTCTTATTGAGGAATTTGGCGATATCTATCCTCATGTGGTCAATCTTTACGAAATGTACAGAGCCATGGACGGGGCCAGAAAGAGAAGAGGAGTCATAGAATTCGAAAGTGAGGAAATGAGATTTTTCTTCGATGAGAATATGAAGGTAGAGGATATGATGGTGGAGCCCCGTCATGAATCTCACAAGATGATTGAGGAGTGCATGATTGCAGCCAATGTGGCGGCGGCGACATTTATTACTGAGCACCGGTACAAGACTCTTTTCAGAATACATCCCCGTCCTGCCGAAGCCAAGGTGGATGAGTTCAGAAATATTATTTCACGATACGGTCTGACTCTTTCCGGTGATGCGGTTCCAGAGCCGTCAGATTATGCTCATTTTTTGAAGTCCGTTTCTGAACGTCCGGATGCCGCTGTTTTTGAAACTCTGATGCTCCGTTCTCTGGCAAAGGCTGTGTATTCACCTGAAAACTGCGGACATTATGCACTGGCACTTGAGAATTACGCTCATTTTACATCTCCGATCCGAAGATATCCGGATCTTATGCTTCATCGTGAAATCAAGTATTTCCTGGCCTGTGATGAACACTCTGAAATTCAGGATGGCTGTAAAACTCCAATCGGCGGCTTCCATTATGAACTGAACAGACTTGGATCTGCCGGTATTCAGTGTTCAGAAACTGAAAGAAATGCTGATGAGGCTTCCCATCAGGTTGATAACTGGCTGAAATGCGAGTTCATGAAAGACAAAATAGGAATGACGTTTTCCGGTGTAATAACCAATGTTGCTCCTTTTGGTATTTTTGTGCGTCTGGATCAGTGGTCTATTGACGGTCTGGTTTATGTGGGAAATCTCGGAGCTGACTACTTTACAGTAACGGATCCCGTCAGCATAGTCGGCTCGGCCACCGGGATATCCTATGTTGTAGGAGACAGGGTGGATGTCATTATCGACAGCATAGATCCGGATTCAGGCAGAATACAGCTCCTTCTGACCAGTGAATACAGGGATCTTACCTATAAGAAGAAAAAGGCCAGAAAGGAAAACAACTGATCACTGAACTTCTTTTGTTAGTGCCCTGCAGTGATTTGCCCGGGCTGTTTTGGCACGCTGTTGTTTTTTGCAGGAGGCAGGATCGCGGCGTGATGTTTTGAAGAGAGAAATTTATGGACAATGATATTGTATATGGCATTCATCCTGTGTCAGCTGTTCTTGAGAGTGAGCCGGAGAATATTTTAAGTGTCTGGCTTCTTGAGAGCAGTGAGAACAGAGCCAGGGAACTGGCGGAAAGTCTGGAGAATCTTGGGCTTAAAATCCAGAAAGTAAAACGAAAGACTCTTGATTCCATTACAGACGGTGCCAACCATCAAGGAATAGTCATCAGGATCAGAGCTTCAAAGCAGGCAGGAGAAAATGAACTGCTGGATCTGATATCCGGTGCGGAGAAGCCTTTTATCCTGGTTCTTGACGATGTAACAGATCCGCATAACCTGGGTGCATGTCTGAGAAGTGCCGACGGTGCGGGTGTGACAGCGGTGGTGGTTTCCAGAGATCATGCAGCTGGACTAAACGGAACTGTCCGCAAGGTTGCATGCGGTGCGGCGGAGAATGTACCATTCTTTACGGTTACGAATTTATCAAGGACTCTCAAGGCATTAAAGGAGCTTGGTGTCTGGATTATAGGTACTGCCGGAGAGGCGGAGAAGCTTGTCTATGAAGCGGATCTTTCCGGTCCGGTAGCACTTGTTATGGGAGCTGAGGACAGGGGAATGCGCAGACTTACACGGGAGACCTGCGATGATCTGGTGAAACTGCCCATGAACGGCAGCGTTTCAAGTCTGAATGTTTCAGTTGCCACCGGTATTGTTCTTTATGAGGCCGTGAGACAGCGTATGTTTAAGGTGAAATAACATCTGAAAAAAAATTTTTGTACCGGATCATATTTTGATTGCATTTTACTCATATTCTGTATAGAATTGCGACCGTCAGTTGTAGTTAGTTCCTTGCCTAGACGTGGATGACTGACTCCACTACAGGCTAATTATCCATAAGGGGCATATATGCGTCATTATGAAATTGTTTTTTTGGTTCACCCTGATCAGAGTGAGCAGGTTCCAGGAATGATCGATCGCTACAAGGCTTTGATTGAGAAGGACGGCGGCAAGATTCACCGTCTGGAGAATTGGGGTCGTATGCAGCTCGCATATCCTATTGATAAACTGCGCAAGGCTAATTATGTTCTTATGAACGTTGAGGCTGATCGCAAGACCATTGATGAACTCGAGTCCAACTTCCGCTATAACGATGCTGTTATTCGTAACCTCATCATGCATGTCAAGTCTGCCATTACCACACAGTCCTGCATCCTTAGCGATCGCAAGGAGCGTGAAGAGCGCAAGTATCGCAATGATGCTGTAGCTGCTGCAGAACAGCAGGCTCAGCAGGCAGAATCAAGCAACTAATACCGGAGGAAAATTATGGCTCATTATTTTCATCATCGCAACAAGCTTGGCCGCGGTGCCGGCGAGGCAGAATGCACAGTTGACTACAAGGATATCAATACTCTGAAGAATTACATTACAGAGTCTGGAAAGATTGTTCCTAGTCGTATTACCAACACATCTGCAAAGTATCAGAGAGAGTTAGCACGTGCTATCAAGCGTGCCCGCTACTTGGCTTTACTCCCATATACAGATCTGCATGCAACTAGCAACAGATAATTGCAATCTGGTTCGGGTTGGCCTAACTCAACATTATTAACGAGGAAAGGTAATGGAAGTTATTTTATTAGATAAGATTGCCCATTTGGGTACTTTAGGTGATAAGGTTAAGGTTAAGAGCGGTTATGCCCGTAACTATCTTATCCCTCAGAAGAAGGCTGTTCTTGCAACCGAGAAGAATATCAGTGAATTCGAGGCAAGAAAGGCAGAGCTGGAAAAGAAGATTGCTGATGAACTGGCTGCTGCTCAGGCACGTGCCGAGAAGATTCAGGCTATCGGCAGTGTTACTATCAAGGCAACCGCAGGTGATGAAGGTAAACTTTTCGGTTCTGTAGGCACCAAGGATATTGCTGATGCTGTTACCGCAGCCGGAGCAGAGGTTCAGAAGCGTGAAGTTCATCTGAACAACGGTCTCCTGCGTAATGTCGGCGAGTATGATATTGCTCTGCAGCTGCATTCTGAAGTTACAGTAAATATCAAGGTTTGCATCGTACCTGAAAAGTAATATTATCCTGTTTCATTTATTCATTTTGCGGGGGTCTCTGGATCCCCGTTTCTGCTTTAACATCATCATCCCTTCTGCCGCTCGCCAGTTTTTCGGGCGATTCTGATGATTTGTCGTACGGTAACCTGTTCAGAAAATAAAATTTTGATCACTGTCTGGTTAATTTTTAATCGAATAATGTGATCGCGTAAACATAATTGCTGAACATCTGGATCTAAAATCAAAATAAAATAGCGGGAGTTGTGCTATATAGACTCAACAAGATGTAAGAAATTTGATTAAGTAATGAGCACTTGATCGAATAAATTATTTTTTTTGA
>CADBNP010000186.1 GCA_902796095.1 uncultured Aeromonadales bacterium
AAATAATGAAAGTGGATCAACAAATTCTGACACGGTAAAGACTAGAATTAATGACATAGTTGATCTGGTGAAAACGGATCTGCCCGGCGGTGTTCAGCAGCTGGAGAGCTATGTAAGAAATTCATCCGGTATAGATATGCTCAGGTATGAGGCTGCACTTGCATGGATTTTTGCTTCGGTCAAGCGCACGGATCTGAGTACCGGACTTATGAACAGAGTTCTGGACCGGATCAGAGAGCATTCTCTGGTTTTCTGGAATGTTGATGCCTGTGCGGAGATATTCAGCAGAGCCTTTGACGTTTACCGTCAGGCCGATATGCTCAAGGAGGCATCCTCTGTTCTGGCTGATCTTGCTGAACTCAGTCCGGTTATTGCTTTGACAAAGAAGTATACCGAAGAATGATTTTTATTGGCTGCTGCATTTCTGCGGCCTGAGTTTTTGTATTTTTATTACCTCTGTTACTTTTGAAGGAGATGTAAATATGGCACAGGAAGGTTCAATTGCACCTAAGGAAAGGGTGAATATTGTTTATCGTCCAGCTACTGGTGATGCAAAGGAGGAGATTGAACTGCCTCTCAAGGTTCTTGTTATGGGTGATTTCACTCATGCCGAGGATGATCGTGCAGTGGAAGATCGCGGTCCTATCAGTGTAAACAAGGATAATTTCAATGATGTGCTCGGTGCACAGAACATTAAGATGACTTTCAACGTTCCCAACAAGATGGCCGGTGCCGAGGAAGGTTCACAGATGGCTGTGAATCTCCAGGTGAACAGCATCAAGGATTTTGAACCGGATCAGATTATCAAGCAGATACCTGAACTTAACAAACTTCTTGAACTCAGAGATGCTCTCAAGGCTCTTAAGAGCCCTCTCAGCAATATTGCGGACTTCCGCAAAAAAGTTCAGACCCTGGTTGCGGATCCTGAAAAAAGATCAGCTCTGTTCAAGGAGCTTGGCATTAGCGAAAATGATGTAAAGGAATAGGAGGATCAACATGGCAGAAGAATTAAAGGCTCAGGAGTCTGCAGCTGCAGAGACAGTGAGTTTCCTTGACGATATTGTGGAATCTACCCGTCTTAAGCCTACAGATGAGGCTTATGAGGTAACAAAAACCGGTCTTCAGACTTTTCTTGCAGAACTTGTCAAGCCAAAGTATCAGGGTGCGAAGATCAGCGGTGATCTGGTTGACATGATGATAGCCGAGCTTGATTCACAGATGTCTGCTCAGGTGAACGAGATTATTCATAATGATGAATTCAAGTCTCTTGAAAGCACATGGCGCGGACTCAAGTTCCTGATAGATCGTACGGATTTCAGGGAAAATACCAAGATAGAAATTGTCAATATCAGCAAGCAGGATCTCATTGATGATTTTGAAGATGCTCCTGAAATTACCAAGAGCGGTCTGTACAGAACCGTGTATACTGCTGAATACGGCCAGTTTGGCGGTCAGCCGTACGGAGCCATGGTGGCTGATTACGATTTCGGATGCGGTCCGCAGGATATGAAGCTTCTGAAGAATGTGGCATCTGTTGCCGCCATGAGCCATGCTCCGTTCACCAGTGCCGCGGGAGCTTCTTTCTTTGGTCTGGAAAACTGGGATGAACTGGCAAAACTCAAGGATCTGCACAGCGTGTTCGAAGGTGCCCAGTATGCTAAATGGCATTCATTCAGAGAATCCGAGGATGCCCGCTATGTCGCTCTTACCCTTCCGCGTTTTCTTCTTCGCCTGCCGTACGGTCAGAACACCCAGCCGTGCAAGTTGTTTAATTTCAATGAATCAACTGATCGCGGAGATGCTGATTTCTGCTGGGGAAATACGGCGTTTGCCTTTGCCAGCCGTTTAACCGACAGCTTTGCCAAGTACCGCTGGTGTGCAAACATCATCGGTCCACAGAGCGGTGGTGCCGTGGAGGATCTGCCTGTATATAATTATGAGGAAAACGGTGAAATCAAGAGCAAGGTTCCTACTCAGGTTCTGATTTCAGAGCGTCGCGAGTTTGAACTTGCAGAGGAAGGCTTCATTGCACTTACAATGCGCAAGGGCTCTGACAACGCTACCTTCTTCAGTGCCAACAGTGCCCAGGCTCCAAAGAGTTTCGGCAACACACCTGAAGGCAAGGAGGCTGAACTCAACTACAAATTGTCAACCCAGCTGCCTTATATGATGGTTATTGATCGTCTTGCTCATTACATTAAGGTTATTCAGCGTGAAAATATCGGTTCATGGAAAAACCGCGGCGAACTGGAAAGTGAGCTTAACAAGTGGGTAAGCCAGTATGTTACCGAAATGGATAATCCAGAGCCTAGCGTCCGCAGCAGAAGACCTCTTCGCGCATGCTCCATAGAGGTTTCCGATGTGCCAGGAGATCCGGGCTGGTATCAGGTATCCATGAAGGTTCGTCCTCATTTCAAGTATATGGGAGCTTCCTTTACTCTTTCCCTTGTAGGCAAGCTGGACAAGAAGTAAAGTTTAGTCGTATACGGGTGATATCGTGCAGTCTGAAACATTGTTGGAAAGGGTAAGGAACCGGTTCAATCAGACAGAGCCTTCCGGCAGTGATGTGGATCGGTTGGTGGTTTCCATTATCAAAAATCTGGAAAACATCCTAAATCACCAGCAGGGCAGCGCCATGGCGATGCCGGATCTCGGACTGCCTGATTTCAACAGTTCCCGTTACGGCGATGGACTTGAAAACTACCGCGGCATGGAGGGTGTGATTGAATCATGTATCCGCCGCTATGAACCGCGGTGTACTAATGTCCATGTCACATTTGAGGAACAGAAGGACAATACCGTATCCCTTTCCTTCAAACTTAATCTTTCAGTAGTTGTTGATCATAAGACTGTTCCTTTGGTTTTTGAGACCGTTCTCGGTATGGATGGGCGCATTTTTGTGGAGCATGCCTAGATGATCAACACTTATTATCAGCAGCAGCTGGCTTTTCTCAGGGAACTGGGATCGGATTTTGGCAGAAAATATCCTGCCCTGGCGCCTATGCTTGCCGGACAGAGTGCGGATCCTGATGTGGAGAGGCTGCTTGAAGGCACCGCTTTTCTGACTGGTCTTGTGCAGGAACGTCTGGATGACGACTTTCCTGAGTTTGTGCATAACCTTACTGAACTGATGTTCCCTCATTATCTCCATCCGATTCCGTCATCCACAATCATAAGATTCCGCGGAAGTGCGGAACTTACAACGCCGCAGCTTGTGGCCACCGGCTCGGAACTTAAAAGCCGCGAGGTGGACGGTGTAAGCTGCACCTACACAACTATTGACAATGTAACAATCTACCCTCTGAAGATTGCTAAAACGACGGATGACGGTGATTCTTACACTCTTGATTTCAGTTTTCTTTCCGGAAGTCTGACTGAATTTTCTGTTTCCGAGCTGAGAATTTTTGTGGCAGGCGATTTCAGAGACAGCAGTGATTTTATTTTTGATCTGGCAACCCGTCTTGAACGTGTGGAGTATTCAGATTCTGAAACCAGGACAGTGCTGGCCCCATCCGAGGCTGTTGAGCTTCTGGCTCCTCACGAGCTGTCAGTGATACCATATCACAGACGGATGTTTTCTGCTTTCAGACCGGTTCAGGAATATTTTCAGCTTCCCGAGGTGTTTTCATTCTTCAGACTGAAGGGACTGAACCGGCTGCACAGTGCGGGGCGCGATTTTTCCGTCAGGTTTGTTTTTGATGACATCAGGAAGGAAAGAAGCAGGGATCACAGCAACATATCCTTTGAACTATACTGTGTTCCCGCTGTTAATGTGTTCAGGTATGAAGTCGATACCGTCAAGGTGGATTATCATCAGAATGAATATAAAGTCAATCCGCGCAACGGGAGTGATAATTTTCATGTTTATTCCGTTGATCGGGTTGTCGGCTATGTGCAGGGCAGTGTCAGAGAGAAGGAGTACAAGCCGTTTGAGTGCTTCAACCCCCAGACGGAGAAGATCCCAGTTTATTCAATAAGGCGAAGAAAATCAAAACTGTCCGACAGTACCGATGTATATATAAGTGTGGCCGTTCCTTCCGAGAAGGATGACTTTCTTCCGGAAACTCTTGTTCTGACGGTCAACTGCACTAACGGATCACTGGCGGACCGACTCAGACTCGGAGATATTGATCGGCCTACCGATAAAATACCGCTTTTTGTGGAGTATACAAATATCACTCAGCCGACGTATGCCGTGGAGTGTCCTTTGGGCAAGAATCTCCTGTGGAGACTCCTTTCCCATGTGTACCTAAACCAGAATACCATATCAAATCTTGAAGCTCTGACGTCGCTGCTGAAACTGTATATTTTTGTTGATACAGAGAATAAGGCGCAGGTTCAGATGAACACCAAAAAGGTGGAGAGTATTGTCAGGGTTGAACAGGAGGATACTACAAGACTGATTTCCGGAGTTCTTGCCCGCGGCAAGCTGATAACTATATACTTCAGTCGCGACGGTTTTTCCTCCCAGGGAGATATGTATATTTTTGCAAACGTTATTCAGCGGATGATGGGGGCCTACACAGGGATCAATAACTTTACCATTGTCCATTTTTGTGATTTAAGTACCGGAAAGATGTTTTTATGTCAAAAACTTCAAATGGGAAGCAGAAGTATTCTCTGATTTGGGAGCTCCTGCTGAATCCCCAGCGTTATGAGTTCTACATGGCTGTGAAACTTCTTCGGGCGTTCTGGGGTGACAGTCTGAGAATAACCACAAAACCCAATCTGACACTGGGATTTAATGCCAATGACATAGCCGGTATCGAAGCTTACGATCTCACTCGTCCGGAAATCAGCTTTGATCGCAGGATTAACGGATACCGGAAGCTTACTCCCCAGATGCTGATGGATGCATATGCTGATGCAGTCAGTCCTCCGGTGGAATTTGTCTTCTACGTAAACTTTCTCGGACTTTTCGGTTCATCCTCACCGCTGCCGATTTACTATACTGAGGGAGTCATGCAGGATGAAGGTGACGACAACCCGTGTACAGCGGATTTTCTCAGTTTGATCAACGCTCCGGTTTACAGGGCGTACGAGCGGGCCAAGAACAAGTATCGCATTTTTAATCTCATGGTGGAGAAGAGCCCTGGTGAACTGCTTGACAGGATTTTTACATTTGCAGGTCTGTCGCTTTCCGATATAAGAAGTAAAAATCTTAATGTCTATGAACTGCTTCCATATCTCGGGCTTTTTTCCATGATTCCGCGAAGCAGCATGGGCCTTCTAACAATTTTTCAGGGTGAACTGAAAGACTGTAAAATCAGTATTGAGGGCTTTGGGGTGTCTGTAAGTGAAATACCGAAGGATCAGCTTATAAAGCTCGGAGTGGAAAATTCTGTTTTGGGTGAGGATGCCTATGTCGGAACTCTGATCCGTTCGGTGGATAATGAAATCAGAGTTACCATCGGATGCAGTACAAGGGAGCAGTTTGACGAGCTGATGCCGAACGGCAGCATTTATGCACGTCTCGGCAGGATCATGACGGCGTACATGATAGACAGGATCAGGATAATAATGCATGTGACGATAAGAGATCAGATTGGAAGAGAATACCGGCTCGGGGATCGCAGCCGCGGACTTGGAATAAACACTTTTATGGGCAATGACTCCAATCAGCTTATGGAGTTTACAATGCCACTGAATTACTAAGCGAGGATGAAATATGGTTAATGTTGATTTGAGGCAGCTGTGCAGCAAGCTTAATCCATACTGTACCGCCGCACTTAACGATGCCTGCGGTCTGGCAGTTTCCAGGACAAATTATGAGGTGTCGGTGGAGCATCTCCTGATGAAGTTTCTTGAGCACAGAGAAGGTGATTTCTGTGCTCTGCTGGATAATCAGCAGGAGCTTATAGGCAATCTGATGAAGGAACTGTCGGCATCTCTTGATACAAATTCCGTAGGAAACGGAGGAAAGCCGGTTTTTTCTCCAAGACTGCTTGATCTTCTTGCTGACGGATGGATGATTTCATCAGTTGATCTCCAGATGCCGTCAATCCGTTCGGGGGCTCTGGTTCTTGCCATCCTTGAGCACCCGATGATTTACAGTCAGGAAAAATGGTTTAAGCTGCTTAACACGCTTAATTCAGACAGGATCAAGGCAAATTTCAAGGCTGTTACCTCCAGCAGTGCTGAAAGTCTTATGGTCGACTCCGCCAGATCTGAATCAGGCGGGACAGAAGGAGCACCTGCTGATGTGGCTGGCGGCTTTATAGACAGGTTCTGCAATGACTTCACCCGCAAGGCAAAAGAGGGGAGAATAGATCCTGTATTCGGGCGTGACGAGGAGATCCGGCAGATGGTTGATGTTCTTGCCCGTCGCCGCAAAAACAATCCGATCCTTGTTGGTGAACCGGGTGTTGGAAAAACTGCTGTTATTGAAGGTCTTGCTCTCAGGATCGTCACAGGGGATGTCCCTGATATGCTGAAGGATGTAAGGCTCATCGAGCTTGATATGGCGCGGCTTTCTGCCGGCGCCGGCATGAAGGGTGAGTTTGAAAACCGTTTGAGAGGCGTGATCCAGGAAATTCAGAGTTCGGTCCGGCCGATTATTCTGTTTATTGATGAGGCTCATACTCTTATCGGAGCCGGCGGAAGTGCAGGCACGGGAGATGCTGCAAATCTGCTGAAGCCTGCTCTTGCCAGAGGTGAACTCAGAACATGTGCCGCTACCACGTGGAGCGAATATAAAAAATATTTTGAAAAGGATCCTGCTCTTGCCCGTCGCTTCCAGCTCATTAAGCTTCCTGAGCCTACGGTGGAGACTGCCGCTCTGATCCTGAGAGGTCTCAGAGACAGTTACGAAAAGGTTCATCACGTTATTATCCGTGATGATGCCCTTGATACTGCGGCAGCATATGCAGATCGCTACATTACCGCCAGGTTTCTTCCTGACAAGGCTATCGATCTGGTAGATACAGCATGTGCAAGAGTAAAGGTTAATCTGAGATCAACTCCCGGCCCTGTTGAGGATCTTAAACGTAAGATGCAGGCTCTGGAGCGTCAGATAGGATCTATTCAGAGAGACCTGGATAATGATACTCCGGTGGATCTTGATAATCTTAATGATTTGAAATCGCTTCTTCAGAAGACAAGTGAAGAATACGAGAAGGCATACAGTGAATGGCAGGAGGAGCTTAATGCAGTTAATGCCGTGGTTGAGGCCCGTCACCAGCTGGAGAATGCCAAGAAGGGCATGAAGACGGGAGAAGCAGGGGAGTCGAATGAGACTTTGTCCGAGGATGAAGCAAAGCAGCAACTGAAGAAGGTCATGGACAGACTCCATGAGGTGCAGGGTGATAATCCTAAGCTTCATTATGAAGTAACGCCGGATCTTATTGCTCAGGTGGTTTCTGACTGGACCGGAATTCCTCTCGGCAGAATGGCGAGAGACGAGGTCTCCACAGTTCTTAATCTCAGGGAGATTATGAGTGAAAAAATCAAGGGTCAGGATTTTGCTCTGTCCACGCTTTCAACAGTTATCCGGAATGCAAAATCCGGTCTCAGAAATCCTCAGCAGCCCCTTGGCGTGTTTCTTCTCGTCGGTCCGTCCGGCGTAGGCAAATCCCAGACTGCCATCACCCTGGCCGAACAGCTGTTTGGCAGTGAGCGCAGCCTGGTAACCATCAATATGAGCGAATATCAGGAAAAGCATACAGTCAGTCGTCTTGTTGGTTCGCCTCCGGGATATGTAGGCTACGGTGAGGGCGGAGTGCTTACTGAAGCGGTCAGACAGCAGCCTTACAGTGTAGTGCTGCTTGACGAGGTTGAAAAGGCTCATCCGGATATCCTGAATATTTTCTACCAGGTGTTTGACAAGGGAGTGTTGAGTGACGGTGAAGGCAAGGAAATAAACTTTTCCAATACCGTAATTCTTCTGACCAGCAATCTTGCCACTGATATAATCACCGAGATGTGTGCTGATCCGGACTGCACATCCGAGGCTCTGAGCGAAGCCATACGGCCGGTGCTTAATCAGTATTTCAAGCCGGCCCTTCTTGCCAGAATGACTGTTCTGCCGTATCAGATTCTGACTGCGGAGGCACTCAGGGCCATTGCAGTGCTCAAGCTTAACAAACTTGCGGGAACTCTTCGTGACAACAACGGTGTCAAACTTGTTTACGATGATGCGGCAGTTGATAAGATTGTGGAAAGATGTCACGATGCGGAGACCGGCGCCAGAAATATTGATTTCATAATCAATGTGAATCTGCTGCCGAAACTGTCTTCCTTTGTTCTGCAGAGTATGGCACAGGGCAACAGCATGCCGGAAACCATCTCTGTCGGAATTGACGGTGACGGAGAGTTTTCCATTGAATCAAAGAGTGATGTTTCATGTGAAACTTCTCAGGAGAAGTAGACTATGCTGAAGAAGAAAGTTTTTTTGTCAGCAATGAATAAGGATGAGAAGGCTGTTGCCGGACTGTTTGCCAGGATAAAGGCAGCCGGTTTTGACATAACCGGTCATTTCTGGTCTCATGAGGAGAAGGAACTTACCAAGGTACTGCCTGCTCAGGAGGTGGAGAATGTTGATGCATGGGTTATTTACGCATCTGAACAGATTACCTCTGAGACGATGATTGGTATTACCCTGACTCTGCTGACGGTAAGAACCTTCAGAGAAACACAGCTTCCTGTAATTATAGTAGGAGCTGCCCAGGAACTCCCTCCTCTTTTGAATACAGCGGAATTCACCTCTGCTGAAAAGCTTGCAGTAAGACTGTCAACTCGGACTGCTATTCGTAAAAAGTGGATAGAGGATGATTTTCGGCTGTCCGCTCACTGCCAGGCCGGTGTCGGATACTGGCTTGAGGTGGGACCTGCCGAAGGAAAAACATGGAACGGAGCTCTTGTGGGGGCGGATATATCTCTGGGAGGCAGCATTGATTTTCAGGCCGTCGGTCCGAAGGGAAGCATGCCGGAGAGGACGGTGCTGGATTATCCGGTGCGCGATGCCAGACTTTCTGCCGGCGACAGGGAATACCTGGCATGGGGCTGTCAGAATCAGCTGACTGACGCCGATTCCTTTTATGTCAGGATCAAGGGACTTGTTCCTTCGCTGCTGCTCAGTGAGGGACTTTCCTCTGATGATTCAATGGACTGCAGAATTATCAGACTGGCGTAGATGTATATTTGAGCTTTTATTGAACAGCGGGGGCGTTTGTGAATAGGGGATTGGTTAATTATCAGCAGGGAATGCTTTTGAAGCCTCAGCATTTTCAGCTTCAGGATCATCTGATTGATCACAGGTTCCATGTACTTGGCAATCTGCTGCAGCCGTATTTATACGGTGTTGACAATGTAGATATCAGCACTGATGCACTGACCAACTGCAGGATCACTGTTAATGTCGGCACTTTCCTGTTTGCTGACGGAACCTATGCTGTCCTTGGACAAAATGCCGTTATCTCGTCACGTCAGATCCCGGATGAACTCCTTGAATCAGGAGATATCATATCTGTATATGTGGGGGTCAGAAGATTTTCAGATATGGGCGGTAATGCCAGGGTATTTGATGACGCCATAGATCAGAAATGTGACAGTCGCTATGTTACCCAGAGCGGCGGTGAGGTGATTAACGATCTGTATGGAGGAAGTCTTTCCGGAAATGTTGAATTTCTGAAATATAATCTTAAGGTGTTCTTCGGTTCAGAGCTGGAGGTTGCTTCTGATTTTGTCGTCCTGAAAGTGGCTGAGGTTTATCGCGACGGTTCCAGGATCATGTTTAATGATGATTATGCTCCACCTGTAGTTAACCTTTATCGGTCAGAGGCTCTCCGCACCATAATGAGTGATATTTCCGCTCTGATTATTTCCAAAACCAGAGTATTTGAGAAATACAAGCATCTGAGAAACAGTACAAAGCTGACGGCATACGATACCATGCTTATTGGACTGATAAGGAGTCTGTGCACCTGTTCTGCGAAGGTTCAGACAATGCAGGAGCTGCAGCAGTCTCATCCGTGTGAGGTATGGCGCGAACTTGCCACGATTGTTTCTGTTCTGAGTGTCAGCTGTGATGATATCAGTGCGGTTGTGGCTGATAATCGCTATCCTTCATATGATCACAATAATCTGTTTGCTGTATTTTCAAAAATGCGTGAGCAGATCAGAGTATGTCTCAACTGTCTCAGTGTCGGTCCGGAATATATCATACGCTTTGACAGAGGTGAGGATGGAGTATGGAACGCCAAACTGCCTGATCTTACCAAGCTTGAAAGCTATGATGTCTTTCTGGCCATGAGCGGCAGAGATGTGGAGCCGGACAAACTGAGTCTTTCATTCTGGCGCCAGCTGAAGCTGAGTTCAACCGAGGCTATGAAGGATCTTATTGTAAGATCGCTCTCCGGAATTCCGATAACTGTTTCCGACGGAAATCATGGAGGTTTGCCTACGCTGGACCGAGGATTTTACAGTACTGTGGATAAAAACAACGATTTGTGGCTGGATGCAGTTGAAAACCGATCTCTTTCCATGCTGTGGAACGGACCTGATGATGCAGAATTAATCCTTTACATAGTCAGAAATTACTAGGAAAATCATTCTGTTTATTTCTGATGTTATTTTGATGTTTTTACCATGCAGATACTGAATGTAGCCGGTACGCTTCTGGCATCGGTGATGATGACCAGTCTTAAGGATGCATCTTTTGATCGGGGTGTTGCCTATGGATCCTTTGTACTTGATGAATACGAAAAGTGCATGCACAATCTGAATTTTCTTCCGTTTCCCGAAGATGTGGTGAGTGAAGCCAAATACATACTTACCGTTTTTGTTGATGAAAAAATGATGACTGGAAGTGAGGGGTGGGAACTGCTGCAGATGAAGTATTATCAGAGCAACTGTGGCGGAGAGGAGTTTTTTACCCGTCTTGATTCGCTGATGCAGCGTTTTTCCGTTATGGATTCCGGCTCACCGGAACTTCTTGAACTTTATAATTATCTTCTTTCTCTTGGTTTCAGAGGGGTTCACTGGCACGACACTGCAGGAGTAATCAGAGCCTTGAGGAAAAAGATTAATCAGATTCTTCAGCTGCCCGCAGTGCCTGTTTTGAGCAATCAGACTGATGAGCATATTGAAAACAAGCCGATGCGGCATTTTGATCGCAAGTCCTTCATCTCGATTTTAATCATGCTTCTTGTTTTTATTGCACTTCTGCTATGTCTTAATGACTTTCTTACCGAGCATTCCAGAATTTGGGACGGCATCTATGATGATCTGGATTACGGATCCAAGGTGCAGCTCAAGGAGGTGTTAAAGAGATGATCCATGTAATCTGGGTGTTTCTGAAATTTCTTTTTGCACTTATGGTTGCTCTGCTGATTATGGGCGGAGTGTTTTATCTTGTAACCGAGATTTATCATCAATCGGCACTGATGGCCTTCGGCATCATTGCTCTGCTCCTTGGTGTTGCTCTTTTCACCTATTTCCTTATTCATTATTTCCGGCGCCTAAGACAGAAGAAATTTGTAGAAAACATCGTGGCACAGGATGAACTGCTGCTGCAGAAGTCACGAAATGATGAATATGCAAGACTCTCCGAGTTAAGAGAAAGGTGGATTAACGCTGTTAACACACTTAAGGGCAGTTCTCTTGCAAAAAGGGGAAATCCTCTTTACGTTCTGCCATGGTATCTGATAATCGGTGAAACAGACTCCGGAAAATCCTCAAGCGTAGGTCACTGCGGACTGACATCAATCAGTTCTCAGGTGGGACCCGTGCCAGGGGTCGCAACCACCCGCAACTGCGACTGGTGGTTTTTTGAAAACGCAATTGTTATTGATACCGCCGGAAAGTACGCAGTTCCCGTTGACGGGAAAATTGATGAAATAGAGTGGAAGGAATTTCTTATCCAGGTGGCTACCTATCGGAAGAAGGAGCCTGTGAACGGAATAATGGTGACACTTCCCATGGACAAGCTGATCAGCGGAGGTGATGATGCCCTGGACAGATATGCTGTGTTTATTTCCGAACGGGTGAACAGGATTGTAAAGGTTCTGAATGCACGTATACCAGTATATGTAATGGTTACCAAAACGGATCTGCTGTCGGGATTTTCCTCGTTTCAATCCGGTCTTTCCCCTTCTGATCGTGACAGTGCCTTCGGATATACGTCAAAGGTGGATGAGAATCACCTGTCGGTTGTAGACAGGACCTTTGAGTCTCTGCATAAAAGCATAACCCAGCTGATTATGCTTGATGACGGCACGGATGTTGTCCGTCCTGAGATTGTAGGAGCAAAGGCAGGAACTCTGCTTTTTCTCGAAAATCTTATGTTGCTTAAGGACAAAGTCAGACGCTTTGTTCAAATTGCCTTTGACAATACCACCTATCATGAGAAGGTTCTGCTTAGAGGAATCTATCTCAGTTCTGCTCTTCAGACTGGCGAGTCATCATCGATTTTTGCGTCATCCTTTATCCAGGCGTCAAATCAAACCTCTGCAGGTGTGGGCAGAGGCATGTTTCTCAAGAACATTTTTAATGAAATCATGCCGAAAAGCCGTGGACTGTATCAGCCTCTTGTGGAATTTCTCAGATGGCGAACCGTAACCAGCAATCTTGCTCTTATCTCTCTTGCATTGTTAACATTAGGTTTTACCGTGTACGCGGGTTACTGCTCATCTTACAGCGAGAGCAAATCGGAACAGATCGGCGCAGCTATACGTGATGTGCAGCTTAACGGTATTACCGTTGAAGGCAGGCTTGATGCACAGTTTGATCTTATTGCTGCCATAGACGAGATCGAGCAGTCATACTTTTATCGTTTACAGCTTCCGTTTACGCGAAGAAGTCTTGATTCAAGTCTTCTTGTTGCTAAAAGATATCTGGTGAATTCCTTCAGAAAATACAATATGTCCAGACTTCTGGAGCTTGATTACTGGAAGCAGAGAATAGAGAAGGGCAGAAATCCGGAAATGAAACTGTCCTATGATACTGATGTTCAGACAAAACGGGCTGAGGCCATAGGAGATGCGGTTTTCTTCTTTTCCCTGCTGGGGAAATATTATGACGAAGCGGTGCGAGGACATGTCAGCAAGGATGTTCGCAAGGATTTGCTGTCTAAATTAAAAATGATAAACAGCAACAATCTTGGCTGCGGTAACTATGACAGTGATAACTGTATATATATCATAGACAGATACCTTGACTACCAGGATAATCTGTTTGATGAATCAGCCTACTGCAATGGAAGTAAGGATATTCTCAATGAACTGCTGAAAAAATTTAATGATTTCAGCTGGATTATAGACTGGGGCAATACAAAAATTTCTTCTGTTGTGGCTGGTTCGTTTCTGCCTTTGACACAGTATCCGAAGAAACAGTATAACTTCGGAGGCTCGTTCACTAAAGGCGGGTATGAATATATAGGTACGTTGCTTGATTTGATGCCGAAGAAAAATGCATATCTTGATATGGATATGAAGAAGCGCGTATTCATGGATTACTATACATCCAACTTTGTAAACAACTGGCTTGAGTTCATTAATAATTTTCAGAGCGTTGCAGCTGATGCTCCTGTCTCTGAACGCAAAAGTTTGTCCGCACTGCTCTCCGACACCAAAACAAATCCTTTTTTCAAACTGTATGACAGAGCTTATACGGAATTCTCGTTTATATCAAAGTTTATTCCTGTCAATATGGATTATATGACGATAGAGCAGATAGCTGTTTTGAATTATGCTTCCGTGGGTGACAGCAGTCCTGCTTCTGTTATTGATAATGTTGTTGCCAAGACAAGTCAGACCAAAAAGTTTGCAAGCGAGCTGGATCTTGCTTCAGTGAACTCTCAGGTAAAGGAAAAGATAGGTCCGGCCGCCACTGCTACTCACGATTACTTCGAAAGTATGAAAAATCTTATGTCTGACAGTTCAAATCAGCAGGTTTACAACAGAGTTGTTTCAGAATACCAGACACAGAACGATGCGGCCGGATCCGGCTACGAAAAGGTTATCAAAATACTGGCTGATCTGAGAGTTAATCTTGCGCCATCAAATCAGAACAAATCCAAATCCAAGACAATTACTGAAGTATCAGGCGTGATACCATATGAGCAGTCAGTCGGTTTCGCGGAGAGACTTTCCATTGATATGGTAGGTTGCTACATTCAGCAGAGATGGGAAAATGAAGTTATTTCAAAATTATCCGATGATACTGTTGATCTCTTTTCTGATAACGGACTTGTTACCAAGTTTCTTGAGAAGGATATGGATATTTTTCTGTATTCGGGAGTAAACGGATATCAGATTCAAGAGGTAAGGGGAACAAATGTAAGATTTACTCCTGCATTCATTAATTTTCTGAACAAGAGAACCGTGTATAAAAAGGTTCTGTCTGTAACTGAATCCAAGATCAATATGTCAACCAAACCTTTTGCAGTCAATGATGAGTCCAGGATGCTGCCTAATTCGGCGATAGTCACTTTTCACTGCAAGGATAAGGATTATAAATTGGCTAATTACAATTTCAGCAATTCTCTGACTTTTGACTGGAAAAAAGGAGAATGTGATACAGCATCTCTTGATATAGATTTCGATAGTTTCAGTCTGCACAAGGAATTTAACGGCAGTCACGGCACTGCAGATTTCTTCTCCTTATTCCAGGGATCCGGTTATCATGATTTCACCCCTGGTGATTTTCCCGGTAAGGAAAATGTTATGGATGCCATCAGTCTGGAATGGATAAGACTAAATTACAAGATAGACGGAGATGAAGCTGTGATAAGAAGCGCTGATTACAGCAGAAATTCTCTTGGTGTCCCCGATGAAGCGGCGGAATGTATGTAAGTAGGTTCATATGAATAAGTACAGTAACGTTCCGTTTTTGATTTTAGTTTTCTGGTTATTGCTTGTGCTTTCTGCGTTCAGGGTAACCATGATGAATATCGATATGAAAATTCATGATATTCATTTGAACCATATTGTTTATGATTTCACTTCCGGTGTTTTATCATTTTTCGGTTTTGGTGATCAGAAACAGGATTCAAGTGAAAGAATCCGAGAAACTCTTGATCATAATGGCAATCTTATAGGTGCCAGTGTTTATGGAAATAATTATCAGCATGATCAGTCAGTAATTAATAAAGAAAACGAGCTTTTGCTTATAGATCAGTCTGTAGATGATAAAACAGCTAAAACTGAGGTTCCGCAGAAATCTGATGTTCAGAAAAAAACGGTTGTAAGCACTAAAACAGAAAGAAATACGAAACCAAAGCCTGAAGCCAGGGAAAAGCCAAAAAAGGAGGAAAAGAATAAAACTGTCTATATACTCCAGTGCGGTGCATATAACGATAAAAATCTGGCAGAAAAACAGAAAAATGCAATATCGTCTCTTGGTTTTTCCTCCTATATGAAGGAGGCTAAAAGTGGTAAATCAGGATCTGTTACATGGCACAGGGTTCTGGTTGGTCCTTTTGATTCTGAGGCACAGCAGAGTGAAGTATTTGAAAGACTTAAGACCCAGAGGTATTCATGCTACAAAATCAGCTATGGCGGGAATAAGTGATTTTCAAAGGCTGGCTTTCTGTACCAGCCGGTATGACGAGTGTTGAGCAATGTAACCGGATGTTTGTATCTGCTACCGGGTTAACATCAGAAATCTGTTCATTTCGGTGAAGCCGGCAAGCCAGAGATTCGTTTTTTCACAAAAAACTCTCTGACGATATCTATGAATCCAAACTGATTTCATGATTGTTGTTTTTGCTCAGTTCCTTCTATTTCATCAGCTGTTGTTTTATCTCGCTTTTTCTGATTATTACCGTTCGACTGATCGGAATTGTCATCAGCTTTTTTACTGTTATCTGATACCTTGTCCGAGTTATCTGCCGCCGGCTCCGTCTGGGATTTATTTCCTGAATCTGCGGTATTGTTCGAATTGTCTGCCGCCTGCTGCGTCTGGAATTTACTTCTTGAATCATCAGTCTTGTTCGAATTTTCCGTCGCAGGATCCTTTTGAGATTTATTCAACGCATTAGAAGCCTCTTTTTCCCCTTTTGCGTTATTGTTATCTGCAGGAACACCATTGTTCTGTGTTGAAGTCTGACTGCTTTCAGTACTTTCTATATACTGGCTTGGACTGTCAGGAGCATAGGAAGGCTGGATCTGATATATATTGCCGTCTTTTACAACTCCGTCGAGTTTGTCATCCAACTCTTTCTGCTTATCAGCGTCAACAAAATCAGTAAACTTCTCTCCATCTTTCAGATTTTTCATCTGGTTTTGTCCAAGAAAAATGCGCATTTTCAATGGAGCAACGGTGTACTGATCATCTTTAAATATAATTCCATCTCTGTTGTAGAATAAAGGTATTTTTACTGACAGGATGTTTTCTGTGCTGACAGATGAATTATATCCAGCTATAAGAACCACGTGTTTTACATCTTTCTCCCTGTCAAATTTGAAGACATTGTGCAGTTTGGGCTTTACAAAAAAGCGTATGGAACTTGTAACCGTTGTATCGAACGGCTCGCAGTTAAGAAGTTCATTCAAAGCTCTGTGGTTGCTGTCGGTAATTTCGTTGATTTTTGCGTCAATTGCAGCCAGATCAGAAAGCTGATACAAACACAGCATGAGGTTGTGGGATCGATCTTCGTAGACGTTGAGGTATGATGTGCTGTACATTTCAAAAATGATAGCATTTCTTCCCCAGGAGTATGTTACGCTGTCGGGAGATGAAGCAGGTGGAGGAGGGTAATCATCCGGGAGCTGTACGGATTTTTCTTCATCCTGCGTTTTGGGCATTTCCTTGTCGCTGGAACTGCATCCATTCAGGCACAGCAATGTCATGCTGACAGCAAGTATTCTGATTAACAAAGGTTTCATATCAGCTCCGATCAGCCTGTTCCCAGTTTAATTTCTTCCTCTTCCTTATCTGTGATATTTTATCAGTTTTAAACAGGTCTGAAAAAGGAGGAAACTGACAAACTGTCATGCAGGTACGAATCTGATTTTTCCTTCATTGATGTCAACAGCTGCCAGTTTGACTGCCAGTCTCTGACCGCAGTAGAATCGTGTCGAGGTATTCTGTCCGACGAGACTGTTGTTCGCTGAATTGAGACTGAATCGTTCAGTTCCGAGAGTTCCCACGTAGATAAATCCTTCTATTTCTCTGTCATCAGTCATTATGAACAGTCCGAAGGATTTAACATTAGTGACAGTGGCATTGTAAATCTGACCGATTTTATCCTGCATATAGGTGCTGATAAGCCATTTTTCACTTTCTCTGACTGCTTCCTTTGATGATATTTCTGTTTCTGTACAGTGATTTGCTATGGAGGCCAGCTCATTTTTGCTGTACAGATGGGCGCCAGTGATGTGAATGTCATTCTTTACGACAGGTTGCGGGATCTTTTGTGGTTTATGTGATTTGAATATGCTGAAGAAACTGAATACAGACCCTTTTTCCTGTGCAGGCGCAGGACTTTCGGTTTGGGACTGATTGTTTTTCAAATCCTCGGCTATACATATCTTTATGATCCGGTGAGTTACAAGATCAGCATATCTTCTGATAGGGGATGTGAAGTGGACATAGGAATGCAGTGCAAGAGCGTAGTGACCTTCGTTTTCAGTTGAGTATACAGCTTTTTCCTGCAGTCTTGCCAGGATTGAGTGAAGACCGGCGGCATTACTTTGTCTGGATGTTGATTTGATGTAGTTGTTAATGTCCGTCGTTGTCGGATTATATCCTCCGCTCAGAGATATTTCCTCTGAAGCCGTTAAGTTTCTGAACTGTCTGATTTTGTCCTCTTGGGGAACTGACTGAATTCGGAAGATTGCATTTTTTCTGTGTGTCAGGATAAATTCTGCAGCAGAGATATTGGCGGCTATCATGCATTCTTCAATCAGTTTATGAGCATCATCCTGCTTCTGTAAAACTACATCGCTGGCACCTGTCTGAGTCTGGTTCAGTACGAATCTGTATTCTCTGCTGATCCCCTCCATTGTATTGCGTCTGATGCGGGCTTTGACTAAGGCGTCGAAAAGATTCGAAAGATTATCGATATTTTTCAGTACCTGCGGATCGCTGCTGGATCCCGCACCGTTTATGAGTTCAGTTGCGGCGTTATAAGTAAGACGGGCATGTGATTTGATGACGGCATGATAAAAACTGAAGTTGATAATTTTGCCGTTGCAGTCAATGTCCATTTCGCAGACAATACATCTGCGTTTATGATCCGGTTTGAGTGAACAGATATCATTGGACAGAATTTCAGGAAGCATTGGAATAACAGAACAGCAGAAGTATGTGGAATTCCCTCTTCTTGCAGCCTCCCTGTCAATAGCAGATCCAGGCAGTACATAGCTGGCCACATCGGCGATAGCGACATAGAGTTTCCACTGATTATGATCAGATGTGCAGAATACTGCATCATCAAAATCCCGGGCAGTTTCATCGTCGATAGTTATAAATGCAAGTGAACTGAGATCTCTATACTGTTTTTTGCAGAATTCTGTGTTTTCAGAAAGTTTTAGACTTTCTGCCGTAACATCGTTTGGCCAGCGTGAAGGTAACTGTTTCTGAGAGGTTATTCTTTCAATGATCTGACTGATTGTGTTCATATTTTTTCTCTCCCTGTTTGGTGATGCGTGATCCGAAATACCTGAATTTAATTTTCAATAATTATGCCAGTTTATAAATATCATGCAGGAGCCGACATATCGGATAACGTAAGAACCGAAAAATTATGCATGATTATTAGGTTTGTAATAAATAATTATGGTTTTTGCTGAGATTGAAAAGTGGAGTATGTGCATGGAGAAGAGTTACTCTTTTGGGCTGTAATGATAAAAAAAGCCACCTGAATCAGGCGGCTTACGAGAATTCTTTGCTGTTGCTAAATCATCTGTCTAGCTGCTGGTTTACGATTTCCTCGTAGGATTCGTCCCAGCCTCCGCCTATGGCCTTGTACAGATTGATTTGCGTCTGCAACTGCTGCAGTTTGGTGTTTACCAGAGCCTGGCGTGCTGAAACATACTGTCTCTGTGCATCAAGTCTTGTAAGGTAGCTGTCAACGCCGAGATTGTATCTCTGATCAGCCATCTCAAAGTACTTCTTAGTTGCCTTGTACAGATCCTGCTGACTTTTCAGTTGTTTGGTCAGACTGTCGAATGATTTGACTGCATCTGAAACTTCCTTGAAGGCCGTCTGAATGGTCTTCTCATAGTTGACTATTGCCTTTTCCTTCCGGATATCAGCAACCTTCATACCGCCGTATACAGCCAGATTAAACAGCGGCATTGTTACTGCAGGACCGATTGACCATGATTCTGTCTGGTGCTTGAACAGATCCCCGACTTTTGGAGCGCCCCAGCCGAATGCTGCGCTGAGACTCAGGCGGGGAAATATTGCAGCCTTTGCAACACCTACATTGTAATTTGCTGCTTTCAGCTGATGCTCGGCAGCCATTATGTCGGGACGCTGCTCAATCAGAGATGTATCTGCACCTACAGGAAGCGAGTTGACCTCGATGTTGGTAATTTTCTTCAGAGAATCGAAGGAAGGAAGCTCGGTACCAACCAGAATAAGCAGAGAATTGTAGTCCAGCTTTAGGACGCGCTCGTAGTTGGCAACACTTATTTCTGATGAAGCTACCGCGGTCTGAGACTGTGAAAGTTCAAGTTCAGATGCCTCACCGACGTCATACTTCTTTTTTGTCAGCTTGTAACTGTCAAGCTCTGTGGCCAGAGTTTCCTGTGAAAGAGCAAGAAGCTCCTTGTCAGCAACATAAGTATAGTATGCATTTGCTATGGATGCGATCAGTGAAATCTGTGCAGATTTACGGTTTTCATACACGGAAAAGAAACTTTCAAGAGCAGCATTATTCTGATTTCTTACATAGCCGAAAATATCAATTTCCCATGACAGATTGCCACCAACGGAATAAGTTGTGTTATAACCGCGCACTCCGTTGGAATTATAGGATCTTGTTACACCGGCAGATGCCCCAGCGCTAGGAAACAGATCTCCTCTTGATATGTCGTACTGTGCCTGATATTCGGCAACATTCAACGTGGCAAGTCTCAGATCTCTGTTATTTTGAAGACCAAGCTCAATCAGCTGCTGCAGTTCCGGATCTGTAAACTGTTCTCTCCATTGCAGCGGTTTGCCGGCAGTTTCATCTACTTCCCATTTAGCCGCAACAGGTATATCGGGACGCTGATAGTCAGGTGCCAGGGAGCATCCTGAAACAGTGAAGGCTATAAGACTGCCAAGCAGGGTTTTATTAATTTTCATCTGACTGCTCCTTAGCTTTTTCTTTGGCTCTGGCTTCCTCCTGAGCCTTTGCGGCAGCCTCCTGGGCTGCAAATTCTGCCATTTTCTGGAATTTTGGCTTGTACTTGGTACAGTATCTCATAACCAGAACAAAGAACACCGGTACAAAGAATACTGCCAGCACTGTAGCCGTGATCATACCGCCCAGCACGCAGACGCCGATTTCGTTCTGGCTGTTGGCACCGGCACCGGTTGAAACAGCTAGCGGCAGTACTCCAAGACAGAATGCCATTGATGTCATTATGATAGGACGCAGACGGATTCTCGCAGCTTCCACCACGGAATCAGTTAATCTCTCTCCCCTATCATAGAGATCCTTTGCGAATTCAACAATCAGAATGGCGTTTTTGGCTGAAAGACCGATTGTTGTCAGCAGACCAACCTGGAAGTACACGTCGTTGCTCAGTGTATGCAGGGCAGGGTAGAATTCTGTTATGTAGCGTGACAGATATGCCACACCGACAGCACCGAACACACCGAGAGGAACCACCAGCATTACGGCGAAAGGTATTGACCATGACTCATAAAGAGCCGCCAGGGAAAGGAACACAATCAGCAGCGAAACTGCGTACAGGAACAGAGCCTGATCTCCGGCCTGTCTTTCCTGGAAGGAAACACCGTTCCAGGCGATATCAAATCCCGGAGGCAGCTGGCTGAGAATTTTGTAAGCCTCGTCCATGGCTTCACCGGTTGAGTGTCCCGGTGCCGCAGCTGCGTTAAGGTTTACTGCAGCCATGGCATTGAATCGCTCAAGTCTAGGTGAGTCATAAATCCACTCTGTTGATGCAAAGGATTTGAACGGTACCATTTTTCCGCTGGAATTTTTTACGTACCACAGATCCAGATCCTTCTCAGTCATTCGATACTGCGAATCAGCCTGAACATAGACCTTCTTTACACGATCATTGTAGATAAAGTCGTCTACATAGGTACTGCCCCATGCGGAAGACAGAGTCTGGTTCAGTTCGCTTATGCTGACACCCTGGGAAAGGGCCTTTTCATAGTCGATCTTGATCTTCAGCTGGGCAACGTCATCCAGACCGTTAGGTCTGGCCTGACTCATGACGGTGGATTTGCTTGCCAGACCAAGGAACGTGTTGCGAGCCTCAATAAGAGCGGCGTGTCCCTGTGCACGGTGATCCACAATGTAGAAATCGATACCCTGTGCTGTACCGAGTTCAGGTACTGCAGGAACGTTGAATGTAAATACATTCGCGTTGTCAATGCCGCCGTACAGAATTGGGAAAGCTCTGTTGATAATAGGATAAACAGTTTTGTCGTAGGTTGAACGCTCGGACCAGTTTTTCAGCTTTACGAAGCTCATGGCAACGTTCTGACCGGATCCGGCAAAGGAGAATCCAACTACGGACATTATTGATTCGATATTATCCTTTTCATTGTTGAGGAAGTAATTGTCAATTTGGTTTACAACCGCATCTGTTCTCTGAGTTGTGGCACCTGCCGGAAGCTGTGTCATAACAAAGAATACACCCTGATCCTCTTCCGGAAGAAAGGACTTTGGAATATTCATGAAGCAGAATACCATGCCGCCGATGATTATCGCATAGTAAACAAGGAAGCGAGGAATCGCGTGAACTATGCCTTTAACACTGTTCTGATAGTTTTCTGACATCTTGTTGAAGACGATGTTGAACCATCTGAAAAACAGATCCAGCGGAGCTGTGATGAAAGAAAAGAGAGATTTCTTTTTCTCTTTTTCCTTTTCCTTCAGAATGCTTGCACAGAGTGCCGGTGTCAGCACAAGAGCAACAATTACAGAAAGAAGCATCGCAGAAACGATGGTGATGGAGAACTGACGGTATATAACACCGGTTGAACCGCCAAAAAATGCCATTGGAACGAAAACAGCGGACAGAACCATGGCGATACCTATAAGAGCTCCGGTGATCTGTTCCATTGACTTGATTGTAGCCATACGCGGATGCAGGTTTTCAGTGGTGATCAGTCGCTCAACGTTTTCAACCACCACAATGGCGTCATCCACCAGCAGACCTATGGCCAGAACAAGTCCGAACATGGTCAGCGTATTAATGGAGAAACCGAGTGCCGCCATGATGGCAAAGGTACCAAGCAGTACTACCGGTACGGCAATTGTAGGAATAATTGTTGCTCTGATATTCTGCAGGAAGAGATACATAACCAGGAATACCAGGCCGATGGCTTCTATCAGAGTTTCCTTTACAGAATCGATAGACACTTCAATAAACGGTGTTGTATCAAAAGGAATTACTGTGTGAATGCCCTGCGGATAGAATTTTTCGAGTTCTCTGAGTTTTTCGTTAACAAGTTCGGCTGTGCGCAGAGCGTTGGCTCCGGTTGCCAGCTTGATGGCGAGACCGGATGTGGCCTGGCCGTTCATACGTCCGTAGGCGTTGTAGTTTTCCGCGCCAAGCTCGACTCTTGCGACATCCTTAAGTCTGACTATCTTTCCGTCCTCGGATACTTTCAGAATTATGTTCTGGAATTCCTCGGGATATGTAAGACGAGTCTGACCTACGATGGTGTAGGAGTATGACTGACCTTCTACAGCCGGAGCACCGCCAAGAGAACCATATGCAATCTGTGCGTTCTGTGCCTTGATGGCCGAAATCAGTTCGCTGGCTGAAATGGCATACTTGCTGAGTCTTAAAGGATCAATCCAGATGCGCATTGAGTACTCGGCACCGAATACCTGAACTTCACCGACGCCCTCAATACGGCTTATCGGTTCCTTGAAGTTTGTGGTTAAATAATCTGACAGATCGTTGGCATTAACCTTCGGATCGTCCGAAATCAGACCTACAACCATAAGGAAGGAACTTGTTGATTTTCTTACGGAAATACCCTGCTGCTGAACGATCTGGGGCAGCGAGGTAAGAGCCTGCTGCAGTTTGTTCTGAACCTGAACCTGTGCGATATCCGGATCGGTACCTTTTTCGAAGGTTACGTTAATGGATGTCTGACCGTAACTGTCGGATGTTGAACTCATGTAGAGATAACCGTCCAGACCGGTGAGATTCTGTTCTATAACCTTGGTTACCGTATTTACAACAGTATTGGAGGAAGCTCCGGGGTATACAGCTGAAATACTTACCTGCGGCGGAGCTATCTGCGGGTATTGTGCTACCGGCAGATTTATAAGTGACAGTGTGCCCAGCAGCATGAGTATAATTGCTATAACCCATGCGAATATCGGGCGATCAATAAAAAATTTAGATAACATTTATTTGTTCCCGTTTATTACTTCTGTGCAGGCTGTTCCGGTGCCGGTTTGGTTGCATCCACCGGTTCAACCAAGTCACCAAGCTTGATCTTCTGCATATTGGATACAACAATGCGATCGCCTTCAGCTATGCCGGATTTTACAACCACGTTGCTTCCGACCTCGGGACCGAGTTCAATAAATTTCTGACTTATCTTGTTGTCTTTGTCGATGATCCAGACATACTTATCGGAACGGTTTGCTCTTATCACTGAAACAATAGGCACAATGAAGGCATTCTTCTGGATGCCTTTAGGCAGTTTTACACGCATGAACATACCTGGAAGCAGAACATGCTCCTTGTTGTTTGCAGTTGCTCTCAGGTTCACCATTCCGGTTGCCTGATCGACTGATACGCCGGTAAACTCAAGTGTGGCGGGTTCCGGATACTTGTCACCGTTTTCAAAGAGGAGAGTGACCTCAACCTTGTTGTCCTTGTTGAGATGAATTGTTCCGTCAGCTATTTCCTTTCTGGTCAGAAGCAAATCATTAACAGATTCACCTACATCTATGTAGATCGGATCCAGCTGCTGAATTGTGGTCAGCGGATTTTGCTGATTTGCAGTTACCAGGGCGCCTTCTGTGAAATCTGATTTGCCGATGATTCCGGAAATTGGTGCGTATACCTTGGTGTATCCGAGATTGATCTCTGCAGTTTTGACAGCTGCCTTTGCTGCGAGGATCTGAGCCTCTGCAGATTTGCGGTTGGCCATGGCATCATCGTAGTCCTGCTGACTGACTGCCTTTGATTTAAGCAGCTCGGCATAACGTTCGGCTCTTACCTTGATGGAGTATGCGGCAGCTTCAGCTTTTGCCAGATCGGCCTTGGCTGCAGCAAGATTTGCTTCATAGGTTGAAGGATCAATTTGATATAGCTGCTGTCCCTGTTTAACTTCAGAACCTTCAGTGAACAGACGCTTGAGGATGATTCCGCTTACCTGAGGTCTTACTTCTGCTTCACGCATGGCGCTTGTTCTTCCGGTAAGGGTCAGTTCCACAGTCACGTCGCTCGTTGATACTGGAACGAACTTAACCGGCATCAGTCTCTGTGCAGCACCCTGCTGAGCATTCTGATCGTCGTTGCATCCTGTCAGAACAGCGCCTGCTAAAAATGCCATTGAAATCGGCAGTATTTTGAATAGTGTTCTCATAAAATCTCCTGCGATGAAAACTCCGAAGGTTTATCCGGGACTTAATCGCCTAGTTTTTCCCTTGATTTTTATGCGTAAAAATCAAAATCGTGAATTAATGTGTCCGCTTAAGTATATATTTCCAGGTAGTCTGTCCTGTTGAAAGTACTCGCAGGCTCACAGATCATACCTGCGAGATTTTACCACAAAGCAAAATCTTTAGTAACAGCTTGACAGGGCGAACGCATCAGAAATTACTAGACAAAACCTAAAGAACAGGCTATGCATTCCATTGCAACGTCAGGATCATAGCAGCGTTTCTGCAGGATATTGAGACTAAGCAGTTCTTTCTCCTTTTTATTGTTCCACAGCCAATACCTGTAATTTTCCAGATATGC
>CADBNP010000187.1 GCA_902796095.1 uncultured Aeromonadales bacterium
TGGCGGAAACGCCGGCTCTATTGAAACTGTTGAACAAATAACTATCGAGCACTGTTAGATGCTGTTGGAATCTGGCGGAAACGCCGGCTCTATTGAAACATGCCTGTAATTGATGTGTTATCTGACTTGGAAGACGTTGGAATCTGGCGGAAACGCCGCTCCTGTCGACACCAGGGAAGTCTCAGATTCCGCAGGTGCAGGAATATAAAGTCAGTTTTTTGTCTCCATGACTGATACGCAGTCTGATTCATTCAATGTCACCAATCAGGCATTCCCACTCTGATCCCTCTCTGCACTCATCCATTCACGGCTTAAGCATCCATCCACCACTTGCGCAAATCATCTGTTTAAGCAGATCAGCTCAAGGGATAAATTCGAGGAGTTAATTTCGAAATGAATTCATGAATTTTCTTTTGAATCTGATCCGATTATTCCGAAACATAAGACCCGCGGCAATTCTCCATCAGATCAGCAGCAAGTCAGATAATCACAGCTGTCGCAAAATAAAAATGTCCGCCGGCTCAAAAGCATCCGGCGGGACGGTGTTCATATTAGCCTCCACTGTAGCTGTGTTAATTTGCCAAAGAACTGCAGATGCACCGGTTATAAACAAGATGAAAGTAAATCTCATTGCCATGTTCGAAAGATGGTGGATCACAACGCTGTTCATCGCTAAACCTGCGATGCAGCGCAAATTAAGCTCCGGACTCCCATTTTATTCTCTGCTGCCATGTCCTGCAGAAACATCCGCCCATAAAACCCAGGTTTGGAGTATTCGACCTGAATAGCCTTATATCCATAACCTGATCTTGCCGCTCTCCTGCTGCCCCTGCTTCACCTTTCGTCAGACTCCTGCACCCCACCACAATCCACCATCCATCAATTCTACATTTTTCCCTCTTAATCAATCAGACATCACCCGGACAGTCGCCATCTGCCATCTATCACCCATCATCTATCATTATTGCGTTTTCAAACTATCCTTAACCACAATCAGATTCGCCTTAAATTTACACCCGATTAAACATTTTTTTAAATTTTGTTTGCATTTAGTTAACATACCGTGTATACTTAGTCTAACAGTTGATCACACGTGATCAACTCATACAAACATGTAAACAAAGGACATTAACGTTTGATAATTATTTTTGAGGTAAATATGAAAATAGTAAACATAGTCGGGTTTCAGGATCTGATGGAAGATACAATAATTAAAATTCAGACTGATGACGGAAAAGTGCACTACGGTTCATACAACATTCTTACCTGCAAGCAGTACCGTCATTCAGAAGAGATGAAAACCTACTTCAACATGATGCTGGATATTCCTGGTTCGTACTCCACGCCGGACGACGATCTTCTGATTTCTCTGTGGGATGATCTGAGGTCGGCCATGCTGACAGCGATTTCCGAAGTCGAGCCATTCATCAAACCGGACAAGTACAGCGTATTCATTGATACCATAGTTCCGTCACAGATGATAGTCAGAGTGGCCAGAATGAAGGGAAACGAGGAGCTGGGAACACTCTGGTGCTACAAACTTTCCTACAGCGAACTGTACGATCTTCAGGAGCACGGAAAAAATATTTTCGCAGGCAAAAAGCACAGGAGAGAATACCCGGATGTTCACATCAGCTAAAAAATGAATCTATCTGCCCAGCTGAACAGTAACGCACAGATTCAAAAATCAGACAGAACTCTTTCTGCTCTGAAAAGCATCAATCTGATGTAGACTGCAGACAGAATTTTCATCCAGCAAACAAACAAAACAAACATGCTTCAAATCCCCCCGCTTGCAGGCTGGGGATTTTTTTTTTTTTTTCTGACGGTTCCTGCTGCGCAAGATAACCTGTCTCATCATTCCCTGACAGCGGTCGAACTGAAATACGGAGAGGAAAAGACAGAAAGAAACAGCAAAACCAGTCTGTCTCCTTTTTCTGCCTCTCGGCATAGATAATGCTCAGACAGGAAAAGGTTCAGAACCCATCTTTCACCTGCGACTTTTTTCAAACTTCCGGCATCCTGAAATTCAGTTTGAACAGAGACTGAGCACAAAATAGAAACCGGCAAAAAAAGGATTCAAATGTCTTGAATTCAAAATTAATATAATTTAAGATAAAAGCACAGGTTTAAGGGATAACAGTCATGTTAAAGAATTCAGACAAGTTTTACTGGTGGTGGCGCTGCTGTGAGTAGTGGCGGGCTTGCCTATGGCTGTTTATAACTTACAGGATTGCTTTCAGACCCGCTGTATTCAGGCGGGTCTGTTTTTTTTATGTATCTGAAGCAAAATATTTGACAGATGCCTATTGGAAAAAAGCAGTGAATAGGGTTAGAGAAAATCCCCGTCGCATCGTTTAATTAACAGGAAAAAAATCACGGAATTTTTTTTGTTAAGGAAGGAGATCAATGAAAGAAGAAGATTTAAGTAAATTTGTGGTTGAGGCGGATTATGTGGAGTTTCCGCAGGATCTGTTCGAAAAGGTTACGGTTCCCTTCGGCAACAGCATGCTTCTGGAATCGGTCGAGATTGATTCCAAGGTCGGTACAAGAAGCGTAATGCTTGTTGATGCATCTCTCCGAATCTCCTGCATGGGGAACACCGTATTTTCACAGGCACTTACCAGAAACGGCATGAACGCCAACGAGCAGCTTTACGATCTGCTGAAGGATCAGATATCGGCACAAAAAAGAGGTAATGAACTTATTCTGACCTATCCTGACATGCCGGAGAATACAGATGAGGATTCCCGCCTCAGAGCTGTAACCGTTCTTGACTGTCTGAGAACGGTAATAAAGAAGGTAAAATGCCATCAGGGTCAGGATCAGAAACTGCTGGGAGGATGTTTCGCCTATGATCTCATTTCCAGCATTGAAAAGCTTCCTCAGACGGGCGTAAGTCCAAACGACTGTCCGGACTACTGCTTCTACCTTGCAGAAACGCATATTCATATTGATCATATCAATCAGCACACAACAATCTACGGCTGCACATTCGATGGTTCCTATGACGACAGCGAGCGCATCGCGGCAAGACTTCAGCAGATCAGGGAAATCTGCAACCGGGATGAAAGAATCTACCGCCAGGATCCGGAGAGGATCAGAGGTAAAATCATGACAGATCTGGACGACGAACATTACTGTCAGATGGTTGAAAAGATGAAGGAGTATATCAACAAAGGCGATATTTTCCAGGTTGTTCCGTCCAGAACCTTCGCCGTCAACTGTCCTTCCCCGTCAGACGCGTACCGCCACCTCAAGGCCACCAATCCAAGTCCCTACATGTTCTATCTCAATGATGAGTCCTTCACCATTTTCGGAGCATCTCCGGAAAGTTCGGTCAAATACACAAAAGAGACAAACACCGTTGAAATGTACCCTATTGCGGGCACATCCCCGAGAGGCAAAACGTCTGAAGGAAAAATTGATCCGGATCTTGACGGCCGCATTGAACTTGCCATGCGCAATGACAGGAAAGAGGTTGCAGAGCACCTGATGCTTGTAGATCTGGCACGAAACGATCTTGCCAGGATCTGTCAGCCTGGAACCAGATACGTGAAGGATCTGCTGAAGGTTGATCGCTACAGCCATGTAATGCATCTGGTTTCAAGAGTTGTCGGACAGCTTCGTCATGATCTGGATGCAATCCATGCCTATCAGGCATGCATGAACATGGGAACGCTGACCGGAGCACCGAAAATCAGGGCGACTGAGCTTATCCGCCAGCTGGAACGCAGACGCCGCGGAAGCTACGGAGGGGCAATCGGATATCTGAGCGGCAACGGCGACATGGATACATGCATTGTCATCAGATCAGCCTTTGTCAAGAATCAGACCGCCTATGTACAGGCAGGTGCCGGCGTGGTATATGATTCCGTTCCTGAGAAGGAGGCCATGGAAACCCGCAACAAGGCCGCCGCCGTGTTAAACGCCATTGCCATCGCCCACGGTACAACACTGAAGGAGCTGCAGTAAGATGAACAAGATAATATATCTTCTGGATAATTTTGATTCCTTTACCTACAACCTTGTAGACATGTTCCGGGCCTCCGGCATTGCTGTGAAAATCTACCGCAACAGCATTGACGAAAATCTAATTTTCGCGGAAATGAAAAAATCAGCGGAAAACAGTCAGCCGGTGCTCGTTCTGTCTCCGGGTCCCGGCACTCCGTCGGATGCGGGATGCATGCTCAGACTTCTCAAACTTGTCAGGGGAGTGTTTCCTGTAATCGGCATCTGCCTCGGACACCAGGCCATCTGCGAATTTTACGGCGGCACCATCGGCTCGGCAGGAGAAATTGTTCACGGCAAAATATCAATGATAAACCACTGCGGACAGGACATTTTCGAAAATATGCCGCAGCCACTGCCTGTAGCCAGATATCACTCCCTGGCGGCAGTCAAAGTACCTGACTGCCTTGAGGTTACGGCATCAGCCGGAAACATTCCGATGGCTGTAATCAACCGGGAGGATCGCATGGCCGGTTTCCAGTTCCATCCGGAATCAATTATGACGGCCTGCGGCAGCGAACTGCTGATGCGCACCATCAAGTTTGTAACCACGGAAGATCAGACAAAGCTTGATTTCCACGCCATTATGAACAAGCTGGACGAATGTCGTGATCTTAATTCCTGGGAGGCAACCTACGCATTCGAAAGGATCCTTTCAGGCGAGGTGGATCCGCTGATCATCTCCTCATTTCTGACAGCGCTTAAAATCAAGAATCCTACGCCTCTTGAAATTCAGTGCGCCGCCTCCACTCTGCTGAAGGTCGCAGCAAAGTTCCCGACGCCGGACTACGATTTCTGCGATATCGTGGGAACAGGAGGAGACAACCACGCAACCATTAATATATCCACCACTGCGGCCTTTGTTGCAGCCACACTCGGCATCAAGGTATGCAAGCACGGCAACCGGGCAGTTTCATCCAAAAGCGGCGCCTCCGATGTTCTTACAATGCTGGGCATCAACATAAATGTGGAGCCTGAAACGGCAAGAAAAATTCTTGACGAGGCGAACTACTGTTTCATTTTTGCTCAAAAGTACCACAGTGCCATGGGATTTGTCGCTCCGGTCAGAAAGGTGCTGGCCACCAGAACCGTCTTCAATATTCTGGGACCGCTTATCAATCCGGCACATCCTACTTTCACCCTTATCGGAGTTTACGACAGGAGTCTGTGCAGATTAATGGCCGAGACCCTGAACCTGCTGGGGATGAAGAAGGCTTTTGTGGTTCACGGTGCCGGTCTGGACGAATTTGCGGTTCACGGAACTACGCATGTGGCTGAACTGGATAACGGACAGATCAGTGAATATGACGTAAATCCGGAGGATCTCGGACTTACAAGATGCAGTCTTGACGATTTGAGAGGCGGAGATCCGGCAGAAAACGCTGAAACAGTGAAAAAGGTTCTCAGCGGCACGGCAACAGTTCCGCAAATGGAGGCTGTGGCAGCCAATGTGGCGCCTCTTCTCGTAATGAGCGGAAAAGCAGCAAATCTGAAGGAGGGCGTTTTACTGGCAATGAAGTGCATAAGAAGCGGCACAGCCATGGAAACACTCAACAGGGTGATTAAACTCAGCACGGAAAACAGCAATGCTTAAATTAAGAGACGACTATATCAATTCCACGGTTCTCGGAAAAATTGTAAATGAAAAGAAACTGTGGCTTGAGGAAAGGAAGAAGAAGGAGCCTCTGGAAAGTTTCAGAGACAGTCTGAGACCCAGCACCAGAAGTCTGACCGCCGCCCTTACCGCAGAAAAAACCGTATTCATTATGGAATGCAAGAAGGCGTCACCTTCGAAGGGGCTTATCCGGGAATCCTTCAAACCAGGAGAGATAGCATCGGTATACAGGCACTACGCCGGAGCCGTATCAGTTCTTGCAGAAGAAAAATTCTTCCAGGGAAACCTGGAATATCTTCCAGTTGTCAGCAAAAAGTCCGGCCTTCCCGTAATCTGCAAGGACTTCATAATCGATGAATACCAGATAGATCTGGCAAGAAGATACAGTGCTGACGCCGTTCTTCTGATGCTGTCAGTTCTTACCGACGAGGCCTATAGAGTTCTTGCCGCAAGAGCCGCGGAGCTGGATCTTGACGTGATAACGGAAACAGGATGCCGAGAGGAGATCGAACGGGCGATAAACCTTGGTGCAAAAATTATAGGGATAAACAACAGAAACCTGAAGGATCTGACAGTAGATCTGGAAAGAACAAGGGAACTTGCCCGGCTTATTCCCGAAGATCGAATAAAACTCTGTGAATCGGGGATCTACACCAACAGTGATGTGAGAGAACTGAGTTCCCTGGTAAACGCCTTTCTGGTCGGATCTTCGCTGACATCCCAGGAAAATCTCGACATGGCATGCCGCAATCTTGTCTACGGTCAGGTTAAAATCTGCGGACTTACAAGACATCAGGATGCGGTAGCCATCTCCCGCGCCGGCGCATCGTACGGCGGACTGATTTTCGCTCCTGGAAGCAAAAGAAGGATAAGCCGCAAGCATGCCAAAAACATAATCCGCGGCGTCAACCTGAAATTCGTGGGAGTGTTTGCAAATCAGAATGCGGAGGAGATTGCAGATACCGCATCCGAGCTTCACCTGTCCGCAGTGCAGCTTCACGGCACAGAGACGCCGGAGTTTATGACCGGACTCAGAAAACTCCTGCCGAAATACTGCGAAATCTGGAAGGCTGTTCCGGTACCGCCGGAGGGTGCGGATCCTGAATACATAAGAAAGATATCACCGGCAGCCGACCGGCTCCTTCTGGATACAAAAACAGATTCAGATTTCGGAGGAACGGGCAAATCCTTTGATATTTCAAATATTGACAGAGTCATCAGCACTCTCAATGAAACAGGAAACGACAGTCCTGCAAAAAGCAGGATCATAGTTGCAGGCGGTCTTAACGCGGCAAACGTTTCAGCTGTTGCAGCCACCGGCGTCTACTGCGTGGATCTTAACTCCGGAGTGGAGTCTGCACCCGGAATAAAGGATGAAGATAAAATTAAAAAAGCGTTCAGAGCTTTAAGAAATTATTTTTAAGGAAAAGTTATGTCTATACTAAATCCATTTTTTGGAAACTTCGGCGGTCAGTACGTACCGCAGATTCTGATACCGGTTCTTGATCAGCTTGAAAAAGCCTTTGTTGACGCAAAGAACGATCCGGAATTCAGAAAGGAGCTCAATAATCTGCTGGCAAACTATGTGGGCAGACCAACCCCTATCACTCTGTGCCAGAACCTTACAAAAGGGACAAAGACCAAAATTTATCTGAAACGTGAGGATCTTCTCCACGGCGGCGCCCACAAGACAAATCAGGTTATCGCCCAGGCACTTCTGGCCAAGCGCATGGGTAAAAACCGCGTTATTGCAGAAACCGGAGCAGGTCAGCACGGCGTGGCCACAGCCATTGCCTGTGCTCTCTTCGGATTCAAGTGCCGTATCTACATGGGCAAAACCGACGTGGAGCGCCAGAAGCCCAATGTTGTCAGAATGCGTCTCATGGGAGCCGAGGTTGTACCGGTCACCACCGGAGTCGGGACGCTGAAGGAGGCATGCAACGAGGCTCTCAA